>CAZHHF010000108.1:0-5591 GCA_964531905.1 uncultured Bacteroides sp. | reverse complement strand
CGGTGAAATCTATCGTCACGGCTCCGTTCATGTCAATGAAATCGGGGATCTCGGCTATCGGTGTAGCCGAAGTGAGTACTGTAAGTTTGAGCCGGCGTGGGATCCTGCGTGCGATTTTTTTCATTTCGTCATGGAACCCGAGTTCGAGCGACTTATCATATTCATCGAACACCATCGATGTAACCGAGTCGGTCGTTAGGCTGCCACGGGTAAGGTGATCAAGCAGACGTCCCGGAGTCGCCACTACGATGTCAGGCACATCCCCTTTTATGGAGTCTACTTCGGTTTGCATGGGGTGTCCGCCGTAGAATGCCACCGTTTTAAGTCCGGTCGCTATCCTGCGGATAACATCGGCGATCTGTATGACAAGTTCACGCGACGGGGCCAGAATCACGCTCTGTACGGCTCCGGCATGAGGTGCGGTGGTTCGCAGCAAGGCGATGGAGAATGCAATAGTTTTACCCGATCCTGTTGGCGCAAGCAGAATTATACGTTTCTCACGGGCCGACATTACGGCAAGCTGCATGGGGTTGAGAGTCTCTATGCCAAGCTTTTCTTTTATATTTTTTAAAATTACAGAAGTTTCCATTTGTGTTTATAAACGTTTACCGTGCGGCAATGGTTTGTTGCAGTGGAAGTTCGATCGCAAATGTGGTGCCTTTGCCTATTTCCGACGACAGCACGTAGATTTTACCTGCGTGATACTGCCGGATAATTCGGTTGGCGAGCGTAAGTCCCAGACCCCAGCCGCGTTTTTTTGTTGTAAATCCGGGATTGAATATCGTTTCGAAATTCTTGCGCGGGATCCCCTTTCCGGTATCAGTCACGTGGATGAATATCTTGTTCCCGTTTACTCCTGTGGTGACAGTTATGCTTCCCGAGCCTTCCATCGCGTCAACCGCGTTCTTGATAAGATTCTCCATCACCCATTCGAATAGCGGTTCGCTTACTTTGGCAGGTAATGGTACATCGCTTTTGTCTACCGTGAGTTTGATTCTGCTTGAGATACGTGTAGACATATAGTTGGCGGCATGCTCTACGATAGAATTCACATCGGCCACTTCGAGAGTAGGAGCCGACCCGATTTTAGAGAAGCGTGAGGCGATTGTCGAGAGTCGGGTAACATCTTTGTTCATCTCGTTGACATATTCCTGACCAACTCCGAGCGAAGGAAGCAGTTCAATCCATGCCATCAGCGACGATATAGGCGTGCCGAGTTGATGTGCGGTTTCTTTTGACAGACCCACCCATACCTTGTTCTGTTCGGCGCGTTTTGTCGATGACACGGCGTAATATACGATTCCTACGAATGCGAGCATTATAAGTAGTTGTATATAAGGATAGTAACTCAGGCGTTTCAGGAGCTTTGAATCTTCATAATAGAGATGCTGAAGATTGTTGGGGGAGATCACGATATGGATCACGTTAGGTGAATCTTTAAGGATCTCGAGCTTCCCGTATAGAAAATGACTGTTTACATCCGATATGAAATAAGGTCGGGTACTGTCAACCGGCTCAGGAAGATCGAAGTTGCGGTGAAGCAGTATAGTTCCGTAATCATCGGTGAGTAACACCGGAATCGTGTGGTTCCGTTCAATGATGCTCAGCAGAAACTCAATGTTGCCTGCCGATGATGTTGTGGTGCTGTCCGATGCCTGACCTATATTTATAATCTCTTTTGTAGCGTCGGCCCATATCTGCATCCGCTCGCGTTCCTGTTTCGAAAGATCGGCTACGAGATTACTCGATACATAGAGGAATAGCCCTACAACGGCTATAGCTGCGATCAAAAAGATCGCTGTGCCGTAACGCCTTATGTCGTATATGTTTATATTCATGATCGGAAATCGCGTTCAATGAATCGGGCAACTGAATTTTCATTATTGATGCCGATTACGAGATCGGCCTTCTCTTTTACTTGAGCAAGCGCGTTGCCTACCGCTACGCTCACGTCGGCTACTTCAAACATCGGAAGATCGTTTAGATTGTCACCGAACACAACGAGTCGGTCTGCATTCATCTCCCGTTTGAGTCTCAGTGCGGCCTCCGACTTCGATACCCCTTCTGAAAAAATTTCTATTATCGCCGATGACGGATCGAATATATCGGGATATACCGACACAGAACATTTTACGGATTCATTGATTCGTTGCGCCGCGCGATTGACCGATTCTGTCGGCCCGATGGCGAACATCAGAATCACATGTTTCATCCGGTCGGTCTTCGGACGCTGTCCAATATGGAATTTTTTCAGTGTCAGATGGCGCCGTTCTTCATAGAAATCACTCTCTTTGCGTGTCATTTCCCATGCATGATATACGTCGAGAAACGGAGCCTCAGGATCAAGACAATAGATAAACGGGTTTATCCCGTCCGTTTCAAGTTCGTTCATTATGGCGGTTGCGACAGCTTCCGGCATAAGTCGTGGATCGATATACTGTTTTCTTGCCCGATCCCATAAGGCCGCTCCGGTCATTACTATGCATGGGGGAGTAGTCACAGTCGATTGCAGCAGTTTCTGCACAGTCGCCGGAGTCCTTGCCGTGGCAACCGTTATCAGCGCTCCATCATTAGTAAGGTCCGATATGATTTCGGCTGTCGTATCACTTATGCGGCTCTCAGTGTCAAGCAGAGTCCCATCGAGATCGCTGATGTATAATGTAGTCGGTTTGCTCATCTGTTATTTTAAAACTATTTGCAAATTTAACTAAATGAAGCGGATTATCAAATTGTAAAATTTTACTTTTTTGTTCTTCTTTTCGCAGTTTTTGGTGATTAAACTTGCTACAAAGTTATTAAAAGTGTAAATTTGCGCAGATTTTCTTAATATTTATTGCTATTTGCTGCAAATGAATCAGATATCGAAACGAATACAGTCCCTATCATCATCTCAAACATTGATGATGTCGCAAAAAAGTAGTGAGCTTAAAGCTCAGGGAATCAATGTGATAAATCTGTCGGTGGGTGAACCAGACTTTAGCACTCCCGATCATATCAAGGAAGCTGCCAAGCGTGCCATAGATGAAAATTACTCGTATTATAGTCCGGTTCCGGGATTCATGTCGCTTCGTGAGGCGATTGCCGAGAAGCTGAAAAGAGAGAACCGGATCGATGTCACTCCTTCACAGATCGTTGTCTCTACAGGTGCTAAACAGGCACTCTGCAATGTTATTCTTTCTGTTATTGATCCTGGAGATGAGGTGATTATCCCTGTACCGGCATGGGTATCCTACGTTGAGATGGTGAAACTTGCCGAAGGAAAATCAGTATTCATCCCGGCAGGTATCAGCGAGAACTTCAAGATAACTCCTGAACAGCTCGAAAAGGCGATTACTCCTAAAACCAAAATGATACTATTCTGCTCACCGTCCAATCCGTCGGGAGCGGTATATTCTAAAGAAGAGCTTCGCGGGTTGGTTGACGTGATTGCCCGTCATCCCGGAATTATTGTTCTCTCCGACGAGATTTACGAGCATATCAACTATACCGGTTCGTTTACGTCAATGGGAACCTTCGAAGAGATCGCCGACCGCGTGGTCATTATCAATGGCGTTTCTAAAGCTTATGCGATGACTGGTTGGCGTATAGGTTATTCCGTTTCTCCTGAATGGCTCGCAAAAGCTGTGACTAAGTTGCAGGGGCAATACACCTCAGGAACATCATCGATAGCACAGAAAGCTGCCGAAGCTGCTTATCGTGGCTCTCAGGAATGTGTGTCACAGATGAGAGACGTGTTCCAGCGTCGCCGTGATCTGATCGTCTCGCTTGCTTCGAAGATACCGGGAATGGGAACCTATGTCCCCGACGGCGCGTTTTACCTCTTCCCCGAAGTTTCAAGTTTCTTCGGCACGCATTCGGGTGACCGTATAATAAACGATGGATCGGATCTTGCAATGTATCTGCTTGAAGAAGCTAATGTGGCTACCGTTGACGGAGGTGCCTTCTGCATGCCTGGATATATACGAATGAGTTACGCTACAAGTGACGATAACATCCGTGAGGCTATGCGTCGCATAGGTCAGGCACTCGCTCGCCTTGAGAAATAAGATAATATCAGCAAATAAAAAACGGTTATTGCATCCTGAATTCGGGAGCAATAACCGTTTTTACGTATTGTCATTGTATGATCATAATGGAGAGCAATAAAAATGTGAAATCTGTGACAGTTACGTGAACAATCTACGCTGTAGGTTCATTATAAGTGAATAATTAGTAACTTTGTAACACAATTTAAAAAATTCATTATATGAAATCGCATTATGCTACCATAGGTTCTGTTGTAGGAATACTGACAATCCTCTTTTCAGGAGTCTTTTTTCATGTCGAGGCTGCTAAAGTTGAGAAAATTAAGTTTGGCGATTTTGAAAATTGGGTCACTCGAACTATACCGGAATCTAAGATCATAGGAGGACATAAGAAGATTCTTTATGAGATCGCTCCTGAGGCAAGTGTCGAGGGAAATGTGCCGTATACAAATCAGGGTGGTTCTCCCTGGGCTACGTCCAATGTGCTTGCCAACGTTGTCGGTATTGTCAAGGGATCCAATGCTGTTTTCCCTGACCAGCGTGCTGCCGGTAACCGATGTGCAAAACTTACTTGCATGATGGAGGAATGTAAGGCTATAGGCCTTATAAATATAGATGTGTGCGTCGCCGGATCTATTTTTCTCGGGAAATTTATCGAACCGGTTAAATCGACAAGTGAACCTTACAGTAAAATGGAGATGGGTATCCCGTTTACCAAACGTCCGTCGGCGTTGTCGTTCGACTATAGATTGTCCATGCCCGCGAACTCTGACAGAACTTATTCAAGCGGTTTCGGTAAGAAAAAGACATATCCCGGCCATGATAATGCCGAAGTATTCATCATACTTCAGCGTAGATGGGAGGATGCCGACGGCAACATCTATGCTAAAAGGGTAGGGACCGGGCGAGAACACTTCGGCACTACAACCAACGGATGGATCAATCAGCACCAGCTCCCCGTTATGTATGGCGATATAACCTCTCGGCCTGAATATAAAGATTTTATGGGATTGATCCCAGAAGAAAAATCTTACTATGCACGTAACAGTAAAGGTAAGATGGTCCCCGTTCATGAAGTAGGATGGGATTCAGCCGATGCTACTCCCACACACATGCTTGTCATGGCATCGGCAGGAAGCGGTACCGCATACATCGGCACTGTTGGTCTGACATTCTGGGTTGATAATTTCGCTCTGGTATATTGAAAGATATTTTTACCCGATGAAATAGTTGTTAAATTTTAACATTAAATACGGGAATAAAGAATTCTTTTCATTACTTTTGCGACCGTATTTTCGGAAAATAATATAAAACTCAAAGAGTCATGTTGAAAAATCTTGTAATTGTAGAGTCACCGGCCAAAGCTAAAACCATTGAAAAATTTCTCGGGAAGGACTATAAAGTCATGTCGAGTTATGGCCATATCCGTGATTTGAAAACAAAGAGGTCATAATAAGAAATGATGACATGGATATAAAGATTTGGCTATATGTCGAGCAAAGGCTTCCTCGTTTTCTTTACAGGAAGACTGACGGAGACTTATGCGTTGGCATAGACTATCTCAGC
>CAZHHF010000107.1:5859-7183 GCA_964531905.1 uncultured Bacteroides sp. | reverse complement strand
AACTGCCGTAACGCTGCTCCGGGAACAATCCGCGGTGATTTCGGAATGAGTTCTCAGGAAAACATCATCCATGCGTCGGATTCGCCTGAAAACGGACTAATAGAAACCGCAAGATTTTTTAAACCGAATGAGATATTCGATTATATCCCTTACAATCTGCGGTTCATTTATGCTCCAGATGAACGAGATTAATACTTGAAGACAAAATATAAAACCGATGCAATTATTTAAATCAATTAGAATATCAACACTGCTTGTGGCTTTGACCGGAATCTCTCTACCGGCTTTTTCACAGACCTACAGTCTGCCTAAAGCACATACCGCTGAGCATCGTAACCTCATTGCCGCACAAGAAAATATCAATAACCGAATCAAGGTTGAAAATACCCAGCAGTTTCTCGACAATCTATTCAAGGAAGAGGAGGAACCCGAACTCGATATTTATACCGAAGGATGGGATAGTAAACGTGTTAACGCTTATACAAATGCCGTAGTACCACAGTCACGTGTTATTGACGTCAGCAACTTCTGTATGCCACACCCTGGTTATATCACGTCGCCCTACGGATACCGCAAGCGTTTCCGCCGCATGCATAATGGCGTTGACCTGAAAATTTATATCGGTGATACGATCCGTGCTGCTTTCGATGGTAAAGTACGATTGACCAACTTTGAGCGCCGCGGTTACGGAAATTACGTTATCGTCCGCCACACCAATGAGCTTGAAACCGTTTACGGTCACTTGTCGAAATTTCTTGTTGAACCCGATCAGTATGTGAAAGCCGGCGATCCTATCGCACTCGGAGGAAATACCGGCCGTTCTACCGGTCCTCACCTCCACTTTGAAACCCGTTTCATGGGATTGCCTATAAACCCGTCGGCAATCTTCGACTTCGCTAACCAGACGGTTCATACCGATACTTATACCTTCGATAAGGGTACATACAAGAATGCACGAAACTTCGATCCTGCAGCCAACAGCGAATATGCTAAAACTTATCTGGCCGAATATCAGAAAGCTCATCCGCAGCAGGCGCAGGCATCTTCCTATTCGCCGAAGTCATCTAAATCTTACACCGTCAGAAAAGGTGACAGCCTGAGCCGAATCGCTTCACGCAACGGTGTTACCGTTAAACAGCTCTGTCGTCTCAATAACTTGACAACAGCTTCAAAACTTCAGCCAGGACAAAAACTTCGTCTGAGATAAGATACACATTAATATATAAGTATATGGGGGATCATGCTATATCGTGTGATCCCTCTCTTATTGTTTGATAGATAAGTCTCCGGATACTTTTGAACTTCAAAAGTTATAAAAATATAC
>CAZHHF010000107.1:0-5849 GCA_964531905.1 uncultured Bacteroides sp. | reverse complement strand
AGAGCATCAGCTTCCCAAGCTGAGGGTCGCGGGTTCGAACCCCGTTTACCGCTCATGTTGAAAATCAGATGGTTGACTTCGGTTTGCCATCTGATTTTTCTTTTTAGATAATTGCAAATAGATTATTTTTTTAACTGACTTTTTACATATTTTGTCTAACTCCATTACGGAAAGTAACAGATTTATTGTGAATGTCGGTGATTCTTAAATGGATTATTTTCGGTTAGGGGTTGCATTTTTGAAATACATGAATTACCTTTGTAATTATAAAATCATTGTGAACGCAAGAAAAGTAATGGTGAATAAATCTGATACCAATCTTATTACACTGCTGTACAGCGGGTCAGTAGAAGCGTTTGCGGAGATATGCTGTCGATATACACGTCGTAGATATACCTGTTGTTACAGGTTAGACTATTAGGTCTTTTAAACCATATATTTAAAAATCCATGAAAAATCAAAAACAAATGAATAATTTAAGAGCGTCCACAGCAGATAAAAACCTTAGTATTATGCATGTTCAGTGAAAATATGATATAGAACATGCAAAAAATTGAGGGACATAATGCGTTTTTCAACTGATATATGACAGCCGGTTTTGTCGATTAATCGGTTTTTAGCCAATCGAACACCAATTATACTTTCAATTAATAAACTATTTATCACATGCCAAGAAATCTAAAAATAGGAGTCATGCTCTTGTTGAGCATCCTATTCAGTATCCCACCGACGATGGCCGTCGACCAGCAAAAGGTCACGGGTAACATCGAGAATGCGACTAAGGTGAAGACAACAGGTACAGTAACCGATCAATCCGGTGAGCCGATACCCGGTGCAACCGTAAAAGTGAAAGGTACGAATATCGTGACCGTTACCGATGTTAATGGTAATTTCTCGGTTTCGGCTCCGGTTAACTCCACCATTGAGGTATCTTACATCGGTTATTCTCCTGTTTCAATGAAGACCGATTCGAATGCCAGTCCGCTTGCAATCACCCTTCAGGAAGATGAAAATTTGCTTGATGAGGTTGTTGTTGTAGGTTATGGCGTTCAGAAAAAAGTGAATGTCGTAGGTTCTATTTCAACTGTCGACAGCCGTCAGCTCGAAGGCCGTACTGGCGGTAGCATTTCCAACATGATCAACGGTTACCTTTCGGGTGTGACCATTACCCAGGGTTCCGGTTCTCCCGGTGCTGACCAGGGTACGATCCGCGTGCGTGGTGTCGGTTCATTTGGTGCCGATCCTTCGCCGCTTATTCTTGTTGACGGACTCCCCGGCAATATCAATGATCTTACCCCGGCTGAAATCGAAAGCATTTCTGTGCTTAAAGATGCAGCTTCAGCAGCAATCTATGGTTCACGTGCTGCCAACGGTGTAATTCTCGTAACCACTAAACAAGGTCGTGAGGGTAAGACCCGCGTTACATACAACGGTAATGTAGGTTGGAGTTCGGCAGCTGACCTGCCTAAGTTTGCTCACTCATACGAGTATGCCGAATTCTATAATATGGCTGTAGGAACCGAAAGCTATACTCCCGAGATGATTCAGAAATTCCGCGACGGTAGCGATCCCGACAATTATGCCGATGAAATGTATCTGGAAGATCTGCTCGGCAGCCATCCGTTCCAGACCAAGCACGAACTCAGCATCAGCGGCGGTAACTCAAAAATCAATTATCAACTTACCGGCGCCTATATGCGTCAGAACGGTTTCTTCAAGAAAAGCTACTATGACCGCTTCAACGGCCGTCTCAATTTAAGAGCGCAGCTTGCCAAGAACCTGAGTATGGGTGTGATTTTGAACGGTACTTTCGGTGACCGTCACGAAGCATCTACTCCCGGTGCCTGGGACTCTGCAGGTAACGGCGGTATCATCGTTTCAGCAGTGCGCTTCCCCGGCTTATATCCGACATATATGAGCGATGGATCAGTGGGTCTCGGACCGAAACTCGGAGGTACCCCTCTTTCATGGGTCGATTGCGAATCGTTCTATATCAGCCAGATAGACCGTTACAAAGCACAGCTCAATTTTGAATATACCATTCTTCCCGGCCTTGTTGCAAAGGTGATAGGAGGTTATAACTATACATTGAGCCAGGTGCGTGACTATCGTGCCGATATGACACTCACCGGTGGCCGCGGCACAGGTCCTTCGGCTCTTACCAACACCTGGGGACGTACGGCCTATAAGACTTTCCAGGCATTGGTTGACTACAACGTTGATATCAAACGCCACCATATCGGCGCTCTCATCGGTTATACTTGGGAAGATGAAGGTCAGCGTACTATTTCAGGCTACCGTAATAATTTCCCGTCTGACGACGTTCCTTATCTGTCGGCCGGTGGTGTTGACGGACAGACAAATGGGGGGGGCGGTTATGACTGGGCTGTTCAGTCAGTTATTGGCCGTCTTAATTACAACTATGACGAGCGTTATCTTCTCGAAGGTACTTTCCGTTATGACGGATCATCGCGTTTCCCGACCGACAGCAAATATGGTTTCTTCCCATCGGTAGGTGCCGGTTGGCGTATCGCTAACGAACGTTTCTGGCGCGAAAACGAACGCCTGAGCTTCGTAAACAACCTCAAGCTGAAAGCTTCTTATGGTATTCTCGGTAACAACAATATCGGTAACTACCCCTATCAGAGTGTATATGCATTAGGTTCAAACTATGTTATAGGTGGTGTATATACTCAGGGTGCTGCCATCACAACTTTTGTTGATCCCAACCTTAAATGGGAGAAAACCCACACTTGGGATATTGGTCTGGAAACAGGCTTCTTCAACAATCACCTGACGGTTAACGCCAGCTATTTCGACCGTAAAACTAACGATATTCTGTATAAGCCTTCTGCAAGCTTCTCGAACATCTTCGGTCTTAATGTGTCAGAGATAAACACCGGTGAGGTTACAAACCGCGGTTGGGAATTTGAAATCGGTCACCGTAACCGTATCGGTGATGTGAACTATCATTTGAGCGCAAACTTATCGATTATCAACAATAAGGTACAGACTCTCGGTCTCGGAAACGTTACTCAGCAGAATGGTATGGTAGGTAACGGATCGAACCTTTTCATCGGCTATCCGATGCAGATGATCTATGGTTACAAGACCGATGGTGTGTTCCTTACCGATGAGGAGGTATCTTCTTGGTACGACCAGAGCGCAATAGCAAAGGGCGCCGGTGCCGGTGACATCCGTTATGTCGATATTGACGGTGACGGCAAGGTAACCACAGCCGACCGTACTTATCTCGGTTCGAATATTCCTAAGTACAACTTCGGCTTAAGTGCAGGTCTCGAATATAAGGGATTTGATTTCAGCTTCCTTCTTCAGGGAGTTGCTAAAGTGAGCGGTATGCTCTCTACTTATGCAGGTTATGCATTCTGGCAGGAAGGTAATATCCAGAGATGGCAGATGGAAGGTTGCTGGAATGTACAGCAGGATAACCGTTACCCCGCCTATCCGCGTCTCGAAGCGCTGTCGAATGCCGGTAGCCGCAACACTCTTACCTCAGATTTCTGGGTACGCGACGCATGGTTCCTGAAGATGCGTAATATCCAGCTTGGCTACACAATTCCCGCACCGGCTCTCAAGAGCCTGAAGGTAAACAGCCTCCGTGTATACATCACCCTCGATAATCCGTTCGAATTCCACGATTATCCTGATGGCTGGGATCCTGAGAAACGCAGCAACGGCGGTTCATATTATCCGACAATGCGCTCTTATACATTCGGTCTGACACTCAATATCTAAGCATATATTAACAATGAAATCCATATATAAACTATTTATCGGACTGGCCGCTGTGGCAGGGTTGCAGTCCTGCGATCTGGAGCGTACTCCGCTCACAAGTCTGTCATCCGACAATTTCTGGGAGAATCCCAAGAATGCCACGCTCGCTCTTACGGGAATTTACCGTAACTCCCTTGCCAGCGGTGTGGAATATAACGTGACCGATTTCTGGTCATATCAGGGTCTGCAGTTCATGGACCACATGACTGACAATGCTTTCGACCGTCGTGGTGAGAACAGTCCGCTGTTCATTTTCTCAAGCGGTAAGCTTCAGAATAATAACGCTCAGCTTGCCAACTACTGGAGTACAGCCTACAGACGTATAGGTCGATGCAACCGTTTCCTCGAGGGTATACCCAACATGGAGGATGGTCCTACAAAGACACGCCTTATCGCTGAAGTTCGTTTTCTGCGCGCCACCCAGTATCACTATCTGGCCAGCTACTTCAAGGATGTACCTCTGGTAACCAAACCTCTCACAGGTGAGGAATCTAACAATGTAGAGAAAGAAACTCAGGCTAATATCCTGAAATGGTGTGTGACCGAATTCCGTGAGGCTGCCGCCGATCTTCCGCGCTTCTCGGAAATAACCGGTGCAGAGACTGGACGCGCCTGCAAACAGGCTGCGCTGGCATTTGCCGGACGTACCTACATGCTTATGCACGACTGGTCGAACGGTGCCGCTGTGTATAAAGAGATAATCGATCTTGGCGATAACGCTATTAATAACTCGTATTCAAATCTTTTCCTGGCAGGAACAGGAAGTTCTAACAAGGAGAATATCTTCTACATAGAATATCTTGAGAATTTCTTCGGCTGGGGACATCCGCAGCAGTGTCTGTCAGCTAAAGATGGCGGCTGGAGTCTTTCGAATCCTGCAGCAGGTCTGTTCGAGGAATATGAGTTTATCGACGGTACACCGTTCAGCTACGACGATCCTCGCTATAACAGCGATAATCTCGGAGAGAACCGCGACCCGCGTCTCGACTATACCATCTATTACAACGGCGCTACATTCAAGGGTACGGAATACCGCATGAGTCCCGATTATTCGGCAGCCGTTAAGGAACGTATCGACTATTCTTCAGAAGCCTCGAAAACCGGATTTATGTGGCGTAAATTCTATGACGAATCTCCGATCGAAGACCTTAACAGCTATAGTGTGATTGTTCCTGTGATCCGCTATGCCGAAGTGCTTCTTAGCTACTTCGAGTGTATGCTCGAAAGCGGTAGCCCCGTTACTCAGGATTTGCTCGATCTGACAATCAACGCAGTGCGTGGCCGTGCTGACGTTCAGATGCCATCCGTTAGTGTAGGATCTACCGATGCTATGCGTCAGGCAATGCGCCATGAACGTCGTGTTGAGTTGGCATACGAAGGTATCCATTATTGGGATCTTCTGCGCTGGGGTATTGCCCACGAGGTTCTCGTAGGTGAGATCTGGGGTGCGCCTTATCCCAATTCTGAACTTTATGCGTCATCGACCAAGAAGGTCGACCCGACCGGAAACTGCCGTTGGTATGTAGGTCGTCGTGATTTCCGTAATCCTGAGGACTACAAATGGCCTATACCTCTGTCGGAACAGAATATCAATCCTAATCTTCGCGACAGCGAGTAATGGTTTATCATAAATGAAGACATCATTTCTCACCACTACGGCATTGACGGCCGCTTCGCTGGTGGCTTCGGGTCTGATGATGCCTCTTACTGCCCTGGCAAAATCACCCAAGCAAAACAGCAAGGTGAACAACCGTGAGCAGCCTAACGTGTTAGTGATTCTGGCTGACGATCTCGGTTACGGTGACCTGGAATGTTACGGAGCTAAAAATGTGTCGACACCTAATGTCAATAAGCTGGCAAAGCAAGGCATTAAGTTTACGAATACACATGCAGTGGCTGCGACAAGTACGCCTTCGCGCTATTCGCTGCTCACCGGTGAATACGCATGGCGCCGTCCCGGAACCGACGTGGCCCCCGGTAACGCCGGCATGATTATCCGTCCCGAGATGTACACTATGGCCGATATGTTTAAAAACTCTGGCTATAAGACTGCT
>CAZHHF010000106.1:0-7187 GCA_964531905.1 uncultured Bacteroides sp. | reverse complement strand
ATTGATGATCTCTGTATTCGAAATCCTTAATTACTGCATTTAAATTTCCTTCTGATTTAAGTCCGGCTACTTTCATATCTGCCGATATATCACCTGAAAAACTTCCGAAATCAGATTTTCCAAGCAACCTTCCGAGATTAAAAGATGGAGTCGATATCGTGCCTGCCACTCTGACCGGACGTTTCTTTTGAAGCGATCCTCTGAGATTAACCTCAATATTACCCGGATCTGTCAATAACACCGATTTAAGTGTTACATCGCGTAAATCACCGCGTACCGAACCATTAAACGTAAACCGCCCGACATTCTCTATCATATTTCTGACACCTGGCGACAAACGGGCTACTTTCCCTATCAGCATCCCGGCATTGCTCCCCGATGAGACTATCGAAAGTACAGGTATATCAACCTTTACAGAATCGACTTTATCTATATCGCTCAGATTACCCGACATCATAAGCGACAATGTATTATTGTGATCATGTATATCGATATGTCCTATCCGCATATTCTTCAGTGATCCCGCAAGTGATATGTTCAGATCAAGTTTACAATCTATTCCTGAAAACTCCGGAACAAATCCCGACAGATCCGACAGATCAACATAACTTCCCTCTTTAATTTCAAGAGTGACATTCTCACGATGAACCGCACCCACGATATCATTGAAACCTTTCAATGGTAACTGCATGTCGCCGAACATAACATTTGTAGCCGGCAGTTCCAGCCCCATGTCACTGATAGATATAAGACTGTCCGATATAATAAAATACCCGTGAAAATCGACAACTTCAAGTCCGCACCTCTCCGACATGGCGATCCGCTTCACATCAATAGCGAAGTCATTATTCCTGAGTTGCGGAAGCGATATATTAGCTCTGAAATTACTTACCGCGATATGATCGGGATCGAATTTATCCGCCGGCCGCTCACTGCTTGCAACATCATAAGTAAACGACGATTTGCGGATCACGATAGTGTTGACCGCCAGATCAAATGCCGAAGGTGTAGTGGTCTTATCTTTCTTCGATAACCTTTGGATTATAGGATCGATATTGAGGGGAGCGCCGGCACTGTCTCGTTTCAGTCTGAGATCAAGGCGGGTAAATTCAGCGTAATCAATAACTATTTTTTCATTATCGAAAAGACTACCGATATTTACTCCGGCACCGATCTTTCTTATTTTCATAAGGGTGTCGGCACTGGAATCAAGCACAACGGCATTTCTGAGCATGATTCTGTTGAACGGAGCTATCGAAAGAGATTCTATCTGGACCGGTGTATCGAGCAGAACGGTCAGTTCACGTTCAGCACGCCGGCACATCGCGTCCTGTACCGGAGGTAATGTAAGCAATACATACACCAGCAACGGAACAACAACGAGAAGCACTATGATGGTAACGCACACTGTGCGGAATATGCGGTAAAACCAGATCATTCTCAGTTTTCAGTAAAAACAATGCGAAGTTAATCATTTTTTTCGGTTTCCACTCTTATTCTTTCTAAATGCTTCTGATTGCAACCCTTATTTTTTGTCGGTCAACGTCGGTTGTTTCTGTTTTTTTAACTAACTTCGCAAAGAATTAGACAACTGATGCAATGATGAATGCCTATCGTCCGTTTACAATTAATATCCGAGGAAAACTTAAAACCTTTGACCGCCCCGCGGTGATGGGGATTGTCAATATAACTCCCGACTCCTTCTACTCCGGTTCGCGTACACCGGCGTCAATGACATGCGAGATTGAACAACGAGTTGACGAGATGCTTTGCAATGATGTAGACATAATCGATATCGGTGCCTATTCTTCACGTCCGGGAGCCGATGATATACCCGCTACAGAAGAGATCTCGCGTTTGGCAACCGGACTCGGAATCATCAGAAAACTCGCACCCGACATCCCGGTTTCTGTCGACACATTCCGTGCCGAAGTCGCTAAAACAGCTATAACCGATCTTGGAGCCGACATTATCAACGACATTTCGGGTGGAGATCTCGACAACAAAATGTTCGACACAGTTGCTAAGCTACAGGTTCCTTATATACTGATGCACATGCGCGGAACCCCGGCCACCATGCAGCAACTCACCGACTACGGCTCCCGTGGAGTTACAGCTTCAGTACTGGATGATCTTGGCGAAAAAATAAACAGGTTGGCTCTCCTCGGAGTTAAAGACATAATTGTCGATCCAGGATTCGGATTCAGTAAAACGCTCGAACAGAACTATGAACTGATGAACAATCTGAGAATGTTCACCCGGCTCGAAGCACCCATCCTTGTAGGGATATCACGTAAATCAATGATTACGAGGCTACTTGACATTGAGGCTAAGGATGCATTGGAAGGAACTACAGCACTTAACGCTCTCGCCCTCGACCGCGGTGCCTCGATACTGAGAGTACACGACGTAAAAGCTGCTCGCGAAACAGTAAGAATATTCTGCGCGGTAAACCGAATCGGATAATATAAAAACATAACTGACTGTGGATTCATTTGGAATTAAAGACATAATCGATATAGTCCTTGTTGCCTTGATGCTTTACTATCTGTACAAGATCATGAAGGAATCAGGGACGATCAATATTTTTTACGGCGTACTTGCATTCATTGTTGTGTGGGTATTGACATCAGAGATACTCGAAATGAAATTGCTCGGATCAATCCTTGACAAATTCATGAGTATCGGTCTGCTGATACTTGTAATCCTGTTCCAGGATCAGATAAAGCGCTTCCTTGTTGAACTCGGCTCTCAGAAACGGTGGAGATTCCTTAAAAACATGTTTCACCATAAGAAAGAATCAGCCGAGGAAGATAGCCGTAAATGGATTATGCCAATCGTTTACGCCTGCATGAATATGGCAAAAAGTAAAACCGGAGCGTTGATCGTTATTCAGCAGAAGATCTCTCTCGAAAATTTTGAAAAAACCGGTGATATCATAAATGCCAATATAAACTCACGCCTTATTGAAAATATATTCTTCAAGAATTCACCGCTTCACGACGGCGCGCTGATCGTCGTCAACGATCGAGTAAAGGCTGCCGGATGTATTCTTCCGGTCAGCCATAACACCGACATTCCGCGCGCGCTCGGACTAAGGCACCGGTCGGCACTCGGCATCTCACAGGCTACCGATGCCATCGCTATAGTCGTTTCGGAAGAAACCGGAGGTATATCAATAGCCCACAAAGGGAAAATAGCAACGCGGCTCTCATCAACCGAACTTGAACACCGTCTTTCTCAGCTTTCGCTGCATGAATAAAACATATTATCGACAAAATACACATAATTAAAAAAACTTGCTTATCTTTGTGTTGTAAAACATAGATTTGCAACAACACCCATGATAAAAAACGTATTAGAAAAAGTCATCAGCGAAGATCTGGCTGCAATATGGTCTATTCTTGACAATGATGAAAAGCGCAGAATTGTTGATTCTTTCGTGATACACAATTTTAAGAAGAATCAGATCATATATGCCGAACAGGAAGAACCTGAATATCTATGGTGTCTGTTAAAAGGAAAAGTAAAACTTTATAAAGATGGGGTTGGCGGACGCCAGCAGATTCTGCGACTGATCCGTCCTGTGCAGTATTTCGGATATCGTGCCTATTTCGCTAAAGAGCATTATGTTTCGAGTGCAGGAGCCTTCGAAGCATCGGTACTCGGAACCATACCGATGGCTCTCGTTGAAGAAATGATCAACAGCAACATAAAACTCGCTTGGTTCTTTATCCACGAACTTTCAAGAAATCTCGGCGGATCCGATACCAAGATCGTAAACCTGACCCAAAAACATATTCGCGGACGTTTGGCCGAAGCTCTGATGTTGCTTAAGGACAACTACGGATATGAGGAAGACAATTCTACCCTAAGCATATATATGGCTCGCGAAGACCTTGCAAATCTATCCAATATGACCACATCCAATGCCATCAGAACACTTTCAGGATTTGTTGCTGAAAAAATCATTACGGTTGACGGACGCCGCATCAAGATTCTCAATGAATCTATGCTCAGAAAAATAAGTAAGTTCGGATAACAATTTAAACTATAATACGATGGCAGCAGATTTCCGTAGAAAACCCGATTGGCTAAAAATAAAACTTCCGCGCGGCCAAAAAGCAGCCCATGTTGTAGGGATGTTGAACGACCGTTGTCTCCACACCATCTGCTCCAGCGGCATGTGTCCCAACAAAGGAGAATGTTGGGGAAATGGAACCGCCACATTCATGATCGGAGGAAACATCTGCACAAGAAACTGCCGGTTCTGTAACGTAGCGACGGGACGTCCGGCACCGATTGACGAAAAAGAAATTGACGAGATCACGAAATCAGTCAAGGAACTTAACTTGAAACATGCTGTCATCACGTCTGTCGACCGCGATGACCTTACCGATGGTGGAGCAGCCCACTGGGCCCAACTGATAAGAACCTTAAGAAACGAAACACCCGATACCACACTCGAAGTGCTTATCCCTGATTTTCAGGGAAAATTACAATATGTCGATATGATTATCGCCGAGCGTCCCGATGTGATATCCCATAACCTTGAAACCGTCCGCCGTCTTTCGCCGGAAGTAAGATGTAACGCCACCTACGACCGGTCATTAGCGGTACTGAAACATATCGCATCGAGTGGAATCCGTGCAAAATCGGGCATAATGCTCGGTCTTGGTGAAACTCGCGATGAGATACTGCAAACGATGGATGATCTTCTCAATATCGGTGTTGAAGTTATGACTATCGGACAATATCTTCAACCTACCGAATCTCATTATCCGGTTCATGAATATATCCACCCCGACACCTTCGCCGAATACGCTGTTATAGGTAAAGCAAAAGGATTCCGGCACATTGAGAGTGCGCCACTCGTACGCTCGAGCTACCATGCCGAGCGACATGTAAAGTAACCTCTTATGGCTTCAATATTTCTTGATCGTGGACGCGAATCCTACCGTACAGTGTGGGATCTTCAGAAAGATCTGTTCAACAGACTCGTCGATGAAAAGCGTAATTCCGGGAAAGTAGAAAACGAGTATCTGATATTCGTTGAACACGATCCGGTATATACGATGGGACGACGGGCGAAAGAAACCAATATGTTGATGAGCGATGAGTGGCTTCAACAGCATGGAATAGAATGTATACCGATCGAACGTGGAGGCGACATAACTTTTCACGGCCCGGGACAGCTTGTTGCCTACCCTATAATTGACCTTCAGGCTCATAAAATTGGCGTCAGGGATTACGTTAATATCCTCGAGCAGGCTGTCATCAATACTATTGCAACGTATGGGATAACCGGTGAACGAATCGACGGAGCGACAGGAGTATGGATTGGGAAAGGTACATCAAGTGAACGCAAGATCTGTGCTATCGGTGTAAAGTGCAGCCGATCGGTCACCATGCACGGACTGGCACTTAACGCATCAACTGACTTGAACTATTTCCGTGCCATCAATCCATGCGGTTTCACCGATAAAGGAGTCACATCCATCAGCGAAGAATGTGATAAACCTGTTGATCTTGAAGAAGTGAAATCAAGACTACGGGCAGAACTTTACAAGCTGTTGAAACTATAGGTTAGCTGCAAAAATAAAAGGCGGTGTGTCATAATAAGCCATCCTAAAAAAACTTAAAGGGACTGAATCAAAATTTTTAATTTTGACACAGCCCCTTTGTATTAAACAAACGCTTTTATTCTTCTGATTAAAGTTCAGAACGGTCAATTCGTTGCAGAACAATCTTATCTTTACCGCTATTGTTACGTAGCACCACTCCCGAGTCACCGTAACGGTAGGCCGAAGTAACCTCTTCAAGAGCAACGAGCAGAGCTGTTTCCTGCTGAATGTCGGGGCAAGTCATACGAGAAGTCGAAAGATTCTGGAACTGTATCGAGTTCGGAACATCCGGATCAACGAGAAGCGTACCGTTAAGGATATTGCATCCCGCATTACCGTGAATCTTCAATTCGGGAACATCGAGCGCAAATTTCATATTATCGGCAGTCACTGTAGTCCCGTCAATAGAGACAACTTTCCACGCACCGTTAAGGAAATCGGTATTATGACGATTCAGGACCAACATAACATGGCCGCTCTTATTTAAAAGCGATAACGTCTCCTCATCGCCGGTCTTATCGATCCGGTAACCGTTAACTTGGTCGAGAGCCGAATTGATAATGAACTCATACGGAGTATCCTGACACATCTTCATTGTTGTTATCACACTATTGAAGTGGAGACCGCCATTAGGACTCGTCTTATATTCACCGTTAATGATATTACAGGTATTTGACCCGTAGAAACGTCCGGTCTTCTCATCAAAATATATATACGGACGGTCATCACCCGTAAGTTTCTTATCCTGAACTTTCATCATTGTCCATTCACCGTTGAGTTCCGACCCCGATGCTGAAGAAACAACTACCTGAGGTTCCGACGACTGAGCAGCTTCAGGAGTTTTATTGCTTTTTGCAGGCTGAGGTTTACTTGAGTCATTCTTCACTTTTGAAACCGATGTATTTTTGGTCGATGAAGTCTTTTCCGACTTTCCGGCAACGGCAGTAACCTTACCGCTGTCACCTGTTACCTTTTTTGAAGTATTATTCTGAAATACCGCACACGATGGCACGAGCAACATAAATGATGCGGCAACAGCAATCGACAAAACTGATTTAGTTCTCATAATATAAATATAACAGTGTTTTAATTTTTAAACGGGTCATTCACTTATTGATTGTGTCATCTGATTAACAAATTTCACAATAAATGTTAACTTTTCAATTTTAAAAATCAGGCAGAACGCCACAAAACATTTTCGTATGTAACGATCTGCCTGAGAATATGGAAACTACCGGTTTTCTAAGTCAGTATTTTCCTCCTTGTTTATTTCTTATTCTTCATTTCCATTATTCTGTAATATCTCTCGACGTCGGCTGAGTCGACGATAATCTCGGCCTTGACGGCCCGCAGTTTTCTTTTACTTAAGTTATCCATAATATTCTGTTTTATATGAAAAACAAGTTCCTTTTCGGAAAGGTTCATTTACCTATTCTAAAAATCTCAAGTTGCTCCCTTATAGATTCATCGTGGATTGCCGACAGAACCGTTTTCATGAACTGATCACTCTTACGGCTATTATCGATAGGCTGCAGATCTTTCATTTCGAATTGCGGTTACTTA
>CAZHHF010000105.1:6782-7191 GCA_964531905.1 uncultured Bacteroides sp. | reverse complement strand
TGTCATAATATTAATGGTATATATTGTATTAGATTTTCTGTTATAATAACAATTTAAACAAAGAAAATGCCACATTAAAAATGTGACATTTGCGGAAATTTAGTTAAGAACACATGACACCTTGTCAGTTTATGATTATGAGATGTCATGTATAGCACGTTTATTCTGTCGGAGTTGATTCCGTAGAGTTATCCTCGCTACTTTCAGTTGCAGGAACGTGGACTATGGAAGTGACAACCTTAGAGTTCTCTTTGTCGAAATCAACCTTGATGGTATCTCCAGGCAGGAGTTTTGAATTGATGATCATTTCAGCCAGCTCGTCTTCAAGATATTTCTGGATCGCACGTTTCAGCGGACGGGCGCCGAACTGGGAATCATATCCTTTCTCTGCAATGAAATTCTTCGCGTC
>CAZHHF010000105.1:0-6772 GCA_964531905.1 uncultured Bacteroides sp. | reverse complement strand
CAAGTTCATATCCCAGTGAGAGAATACGTTTTCTGAATCCGCTGAGTTCTATGTCGATAATCTTGAAAATGGCATCTTTATCAAGACTCTCGAACATTATGATGTCATCAATTCGGTTAAGGAATTCAGGGGCGAAAGCTTTGTTAAGTGCTTTCTGGAGAACACCGTGCGAGAAGTCCTTGTCACTGGCTGAGGGTGTTGCGAAACCGACTCCCGAACCAAAATCCTTGAGTTGACGTGTTCCGATATTTGATGTCATTATGATGAGCGTGTTCTTGAAGTCGATTCTACGTCCGAGACTGTCGGTCAGGCGGCCTTCGTCCATAACCTGCAGGAGCAGATTGAACACATCGGGGTGAGCCTTTTCTATCTCATCGAGGAGGACGACAGAGTAGGGGCGACGGCGAACTTTTTCAGTGAGCTGACCACCTTCCTCGTAACCGACATATCCCGGAGGCGCTCCAACGAGACGGCTGACAGTGAATTTTTCCATGTATTCGCTCATGTCGATTCTGATCAGGGCATCGGGAGAGTCAAACAGATATTCGGCGAGCTTTTTCGCGAGATGTGTTTTTCCCACACCTGTTGGACCGAGGAACATGAATGTTCCGATAGGTTTATTGGGGTCTTTAAGACCAACGCGATTACGCTGGATTGCCTTTACGATTTTTTCGATTGCAGGATCCTGTCCGATGATCTGGCTCTTGAGGTAAGGAGTCATTTCACGCAGACGGCTACCCTCGGCCTGAGCTATACGCTGAACCGGAACTCCGGTCATCATCGCAACGACCTCGGCCACTTTATCTTCATCGACAGTGATGCGTTGGGTGGCGAGTTGCTTTTCCCATGCGTTCTTTTCGTCGGCGAGACGCTGTTTCAGTTTCTGCTCTTTGTCGCGGAATGATGCCGCACTTTCAAAGTTCTGATCCTGAGCTGCTTTCAGTTTTGACTGGCCGGCTTCTTTAACTTCTTCCTCGAGTTTTTCAATCTCTTCCGGAACAGTTATGTTGGTGATATGGACGCGTGAACCTGCCTCGTCAAGAGCATCGATAGCCTTGTCGGGGAAGTTACGGTCATTCATGTAACGTTCAGTGAGATTGACACAAGCTTCAAGAGCATCATTAGTATAGGTCACATTATGATGATTCTCGTATTTCTCCTTGATATTGTTCAGAATCTGAAGGGTTTCCTGAGCTGTTGTAGGTTCTACCATTACTTTTTGGAAACGGCGTTCGAGCGCTCCGTCCTTTTCGATATTCTTGCGGTATTCGTCGAGGGTGGTAGCTCCGATACACTGCACTTCTCCGCGTGCGAGAGCCGGTTTCAGCAGATTGGCTGCGTCCATAGATCCGGCAGCATTACCGGCGCCTACAATAGTATGAAGTTCATCGATAAAGAGAATCACATTCTTATTTTTGGCAAGTTCAGTGAGAATTCCTTTGATACGCTCCTCAAACTGACCGCGATATTTTGTACCTGCTACCAACGATGCCATATCGAGCGATATCACACGTTTGTCGAACAGAACTCTTGATACCTTGCGCTGCACGATGCGAAGTGCAAGTCCTTCCACAATAGCTGATTTGCCGACTCCAGGCTCACCGATCAAAACAGGATTGTTCTTCTTGCGGCGGCTGAGAATCTGGGCGAGGCGTTCAATTTCAACCTCACGACCGACAACAGGATCAAGCCTACCTTCCTCGGCAGCTTTTGTCATGTCAATGCCGAATTTATCGAGCAACGGAGTATCGCCGCCGGCGCTTTCTGCATTAGCCTTGCGCGGGTTCGGTGAGTTACCCGGCTGCTGACGGCTGCTGCTCGGCATTTCATCGTCGTCATCCTCTTCTTCCGGATCATCATCATAGCTTGATGTGACATCGTCCGACATTTCAAGAAGCGTTTTGTAAAGCTTGTCATAGCTTAATCCGGCTTCGATAAAAGGTTTCATATAGTCCATGTTCTGAACTTCCGAATTATGGAATATCGCGAGAAGAAGATGCTCTACATCAACTGTGTTTTTTTTCAACATTCTGGCCTCAAGTACGCTGAGTTTGATAATACGGTTAGCAAGGTCGCTGACAGTTATATCTGTCTCATTCTTATCCTTATTAAGAATACTTTCCGACAGTTTTACTCTCAAATCATAGAGATCAACACCGTTGACACTCCGTTCCATAAGCTGAGCGCCTTTCCCGTGTGTATCGGTCATTATAGCCAGCAGAAGGTGGGCCGGAGTGATAACACTGTTGAACAGTCTCATCGCCTCCCGACGGCTTCGGTCGAGAACAAGTTTTAATTCTTTAGAATAATTAGTATCCATTGTGTAAAGATATAGATTTCTTAATAATTTAACGGAAAAATACCGCTATGATTGTATATTGCAATTATTGTGCCAAAATAAATCGGCGACTGTTAATTTTAGATTAAAAAAATATAAAGCATAATGTCAAAATTACGATTATTTCTGAAATAATTCTTATCTTTGCTGAAATAATTAACAAATAAGAACGCAGAAAAGATTTCACAAACTTTTATAGATTTATATAAAAGATTAATTTATACGTCATTAATCACATGATAGAAGAAGATCGAATTATAAAAATCAATATCGAAAATGAGATGAAAACAGCCTACATCGACTATTCGATGTCGGTTATTGTCTCACGCGCACTCCCCGATGTACGTGATGGTATGAAACCCGTACACCGCCGCGTATTATTCGCGATGAATGAAACCGGAAACACATCGGATAAGCCGCATCGTAAGTCGGCCAACTGTGTGGGAGAGGTGATGGCAAAATATCACCCTCACGGAGATTCATCTATTTATTATACGCTTGTGCGTATGGCTCAGGACTGGTCGTTGCGCAACACCCTTGTTGACGGACACGGAAACTTCGGATCGGTCGACGGTGACAGTCCGGCCGCTATGCGTTACACTGAGGCCCGTCTATCAAAGATCGGTGAGGAGATGCTTCAGGATATTGATAGCGATACTGTAGATTTTCAACCTAACTATGATAATTCACGTACAGAACCCACTGTTTTACCTACCCGCTTCCCGAACCTGCTTGTGAACGGAGCATCGGGTATTGCAGTCGGAATGGCGACCAACATGCCTCCTCATAACCTTACGGAGTCGATCAATGCATGTGTGGCCCTTATTGACAATCCCGAACTCTCGGTTTCTGAGCTGATGAAACATATCACGGCTCCTGATTTTCCTACCGGAGGTACCATCTATGGCTATCAGGGAGTGAAAGATGCGTTTGAAACCGGTAAGGGACGTATTATTATCCGTGCCAAAGCCGATATTGAGCAGGAGAAAGATCATGAGTTGATTGTTGTGCATGAGATCCCTTACGGTGTCAACAAGGCTGAACTGATCAAATATATCGCCTCGCTCGTTAACGATAAAAAGATCGATGGAATCGCCGATCTTAACGATGAGAGCGACTATAAAGGTATGCGTATCGTTATCAAACTCAAAAGCGATGCAAATGCCAATGTAGTTCTCAATAAACTCTATAAGATGACTCAGATGCAGGCATCTTTTAGCGTCAACAATGTAGCTTTGGTTAACGGTCGCCCTCGTACACTGAATCTTAAAGAACTCATTCAGGCGTTTATCGATCACCGTCGTGATGTCGTTATCCGCCGTACACGCTTCGAGTTACGCAAAGCTAAAGAGCGCGCCCACATTCTTGAGGGACTGATAATCGCTTCCCAGAATATTGACGAAGTGATCAATATTATCAGAACGTCAGATTCTACTGAGGCTGCCCGCGCACGATTAACCGAGCGATTCGAACTCACCGACGCACAGACTTCGGCAATCGTTGAGATGCGTCTTAAACAGCTCACCGGACTCGAACAGGAAAAACTACGTCAGGCCTACGAAGAAGTTGAACAGCTTATCGCTCATCTCGAAGAAATTCTTAACAATGATCATGTTCTTCGTGAACTCATTAAGTCGGAACTCATTGAGATCCGTGATAAATATGGCGATGAACGCCGCACCGACATCGATTATACAGCCGGCGATTTCAATGCTGCCGATTTCTATGCCGATGACGAAATGATTATCACTATCTCTCACATGGGATATATCAAACGTACACCGCTTGCCGAATTCCGCGCTCAGAACCGCGGTGGAGTTGGCTCACGCGGAAGCAACACCCGTGAGGAAGATTTCATCGAGTATATCTATACGGCCTCGATGCACAATGATCTGCTCTTCTTTACAAGCAAGGGACTCGTTTACAAAATGAAAGTTTACGAACTTCCCGAGGGTGGTAAAAATACAAAAGGACGTGCCATCCAGAATCTCCTCAACATTGAGCAAGGTGACGCGGTCAATGCTATCATAAGCTGTAAGCAGCTCGATGATCCTGAGTTTACATCGACTCACAATCTTATTTTCGCAACCCGCGAAGGCGTCATCAAGAAAACTTCGCTCAGCGAATATGCCCGCATAAATGTCAAAGGTAAGAAAGCTATCGTAATTCGTGAAGGTGATCAGGTAATCGGTGTTGACCTTACCGACGGCGATACCGAAATACTGCTTGCCAACCGCAACGGCCGTGCGATCCGTTTCCATGAAAGCACAGTGCGTCAGATGGGTCGTGTGTCGACCGGTGTACGAGGCATGAAACTCGATGATGAAAACGATGCTGTTGTTGGTCTTGTGTGCATGAATTCCGATTCTATCAACAATGTCATGGTTATCTCTGAGAAAGGATACGGAAAACGCTCACTCCTCGATGATTACCGAATCACAAACCGTGGCGGTAAGGGTGTGAAGACCATGAATGTTACAGATAAGACCGGTAAGGTGGTCAGCTTGATGAGCGTTAACGATGATAACGACCTCGTTATTATCAACAAGAGCGGTATCACCCTCCGACTTCACGTAGCCGATCTCCGTGTGATGGGACGTGCAACCCAGGGCGTACGACTGATCAATCTTGAGAAGCGAAACGATGAAATCGCATCAGTTTGCTGCGTCAGCGCCGATAATGAAGCTGAAGCTGAAGTTGTTGAAGCGCGTCAGGAAGAAATGGTGATGTTGTCCGACAGCGATGCTGATGATGAGATAATCGACGACGATGAAATCATCGATGACGACATTATCGATGCCGACGAGAACAATACTGAAGAAGAAAATTAATTATATAAACCAAAACTATTATTTGTAAAAGCACCAAAATTATGAGAAAAATTGCATTATTCGGGCTTTTCCTTGCTGCAGGACTTTCGATGTCGGCGCAAAATTCCTTGAAAGAGGCCGAACGCGACGTTAAGGCCGGTAAATATGACGATGCCATGTCAAAACTCAAACCTGCGTTCACCGATCCCGAGACTGCAGGAATGGCTCAGACCTGGTATCTTGCCGGTAAAGCTGGTATGGACTACTATCAGGATCAGTATCTCCAGAAACAGGTAGGTAAGGAAGTCAATGGCCCCAAAATGAGCCACGCTCTTATTGATTCTTACGGATATCTTCTTAAAGCTCTTCCGCTTGATTCGCTGCCTGATGCAAAAGGCAAGGTAAAACCTAAATATTCTAAGGAGATTGTAAAACTCCTCAACGAGCGTTACGGCGATTATAACAATGCTGCCGTATTCCTTTGGGAAGCACAGGACTATAAAGGTGCCTATGATGCTTGGGAAATAGTTCTCGAGATGCCTACTAACCCGGTTCTCGGTGCAAATGCTCCTAAAGCTTATGCCGATTCAACTATTACCGATATCATGTACAATCAGGGTCTGGCTGCATGGCAGATGGATAGCCTCGCAATGTCACTCCGTGCATTCGAACGTGCTATTGCTAACGGCTACGATAAGCCTACCATCTACGACTATGCGATTAACCATGCCGCACGTCTTGGAGATAATGAAAAAGTATTTGCTCTCGCTGAACAGGCATATAAGAAATTCGGTAACTCGAATCCCCTTTATCTCCAGTTGATGATCAACGGCCGTATCGAGAAGAAAGAGTATGAACAGGCTAATGCCATGCTTGATGAAGCTATCTCGGTTGAACCTACCAACACTCAGCTTTATAATATTAAAGGTGTGCTTTATGAAAGCATGAACGATAACAAGAATGCACGCGAAATGTATAAGAAAGCGGTTGAACTCGATCCTAAAAATTCACAGGCGCAGTACAACTATGGTCGTCAGATCTGTCTTGAAGCTTATGCAATCAACGATGGTGTTCAGGAAAATGAGATCTCTCAGGCTGAGTATACTAAACTCCGTACTGAAAAGATCGATCCTCTTTTCCGTGAGGCAGTAGTTTATCTTGAAGCAGCGCTTGCTCTCGATCCCGAGAACCGTGATGTTATCACTTACCTCAAGAACGTATATTACAACCTCGGCGACGAAGAAAATCTCAAACGCGTTGAAAGTATGTAATAACGGTATATAACGACTTAAAAGCGGTTGCGCCAGATACAGATTGGCGCAACCGCTTTTTATTTATAAGTTTGCAATTCAATTCCCTGATAACCAGCATTATAAGTAGGGACGCACGGCTCGTGCGTCCGCGATGTAATGTGTTGATTGTCAAGGTGTAGTATTCGGACGCTCGAGCCGAGCGTCCCTACTTTTTCATCGAAATATTCCTTATTTGAACCGCAATATAACTACCCGATTAACAGCGTCGGAGACGCTTAACATACACAACCCCGGGTGAGCGAAAGCGAACCTGGGGCAGTTCCCATGTTTTAATTTTGAAAACATAAAGTTGGGATGTTTTGTTAAAACAA
>CAZHHF010000104.1:0-7217 GCA_964531905.1 uncultured Bacteroides sp. | reverse complement strand
TCTGAATCCAGAAAATCAACGCGTAGGCCGAACCGATAATCTTTGCGTCAACGAGCTTGGGAACACTCGGCCAAAGAGATGCAGGGACAAGGGAGAACGAAGCGCCCAGGACAAGGATTGTGAGATAGGCGACACAAACTCCACCGACCGGGCTTTCCTTAAACATCGGAAGAATAAACGCAAAAGTGAGGTGACACACAATCAACAGAAGCGAACCGATAACAAGCATCGAAGCAGCCTTACCCTTATGATCGACATAGGAGCCTAAAATAGGTGTGATTCCTACTGCAAGAAGCGGGAAAACGGCGAAAATCGAGCCTGCCGACTGACGCATGTAACCCATATAACAGTAAATCACCAAAGCGACTATCGACACTACCATCAGAGAATATTTCTTCATTCCCTGTTTCGAGAAATTGCTTGCAAAAGCTGCGACTGCAACTACTATCATTATGACATACTGAACGATCGTAACAGAATCGCTTGCCCAGAAAGACTGGGGATCAACATCGGTGAACTTAAGATTACACTGAAGCATGTTGACAGCATATTTCTGGAACGGAAATATAGCCGAATAGTAAAGGACACAAAGGAGAGCCACCAACCAGAAACCGCTGCTCGACAGAATCTTGCCGAGATCCTTGATCTGGAACGGTTCATCTTTTTCTTCCTCAGCCATTGTCTGTGCATCAAGTTTCTTATCCATGAAGAAATAGACTACAAACATAATAAGAGCGATCATAAGAAGAATCACACCGAATGCAACCGAACGTGACACGCTTATATCACCACCAAGCTCGGCAAACATCGGAGAGAAAATCATACAGGTTGCGACACCCAGACGAGCCAAAGCCATCTCAGAACCCATTGCAAGAGCCATTTCGCGACCTTTGAACCACTTCACGATACCGCGGCTTACGGTTATACCGGCCATTTCCACTCCACAGCCGAAGATCATGAAGCCTACAGCCGAGAACTTAGCCGAAGCCGGCATACCCTCATAGAACGGAGATATTCCAAGTTCATCAAAAACAGGGATATAATTAAGATGATTTGTAAACCAAACATCAAGCGAGCTTCCAAGAAAAGCATCGGTGAGCGCATACCAGTTAATTGTTGCACCGATAAGCATTACCACACCCGACAGAAGAGCAGTGAATCTCACTCCCATCTTGTCGAGGATAACGCCGGCGAATATCAGGAAGAATATGAAAACATTCAGGAATGTCTCCGAACCCTGCATGGTTCCGAACGCCGTAGAATCCCAGCCTCGGGTCGACTGAAGGAGGTCCTTGATTGGAGAGAGAATGTCCATAAAAATATATGAACAGAACATCGCAAAAGCGAGAAGCCCCAATGCGGTCCATCGCGCAACGGGACTGTCGTTTAGATACCTGTGAACTTTTTGTTCCATGAGATAGTTGAATTTATAACGTAGATTGGTTTATATTTCGCAAAAGTACGCATAAATTCACGAAAAATAAAAATAAATATATAATTTCGCGTTTCAACTGCCGGTATACTATAAATTACATATACTGCAACATAATTCAATAACACATTGCATCATGCTGTCCCCACGTCCCTACACATTCGACCGCGTCATCCGCATCCTGTTCTCACTCGCACTCTTCGTCGGAGTCATCTGGCTTGTCAACTTGCTACGCGATGTGCTGCTGCCATTTCTCGTGGCATGCCTGATAGCATATATATTCGAACCGTTTGTACAATACAACCGGTCAATCCTCCATCTAAAAGGCCGTACGATAGCCGCCATCGTGACACTGTTTGAAGCCACGACGTTCTTTATCATACTCTGTTATATCTTCGTTCCGTCGATCATACATGAAACTCATCAGGTGGCCGATCTCTTCAGAAGATACGCAGGCAGCGACGTGAATATCCCATTCATGCCCGACACGCTCCACGACCTGCTCAAACAGAATATAAACTTTGAGGATCTGGCCGCACAGCTCACTGAAAATGACCTAAGAAGCCTGATCAACAGCTCCATGAGCTTTATTTCAGGGGGAGTAGGAATAATCATGAGCATCATCGAATGGCTGCTTGTGTTCCTGTATGTGCTATTCATCATGATCGACTACGACAACCTCATGCGAGGTTTCCGATTAATGGTTCCGCCAAAATACCGTCGGGTGACTTTCCGGATAGGCAATGACATCAAGGACAGCATGAACCACTACTTCCGCGGACAGGCACTCATAGCCTGCATCATAGCAGTCATCTACTGTATCGGGTTCTCACTCGTAGGGATTCCGATGGCCATAATACTCGGACTACTCACCGGCTTACTGTTCATGATCCCTTATATGGAATATATCACACTCATACCTGTGACATTACTCTGCCTGGTATATTCGGTAGACACCAACGTTGACTTCTGGACAATATGGTGGGAATGTGTAGCCGTATACGCGATCGCACAAGGAATAGCCGACATCATACTCACTCCCAAGATCATGGGCAAGGCAATGGGACTTAATCCCGCGATAATATTGCTGTCACTCTCGGTGTGGGGTACTCTTCTCGGATTTATCGGACTGATAATCGCCCTTCCGCTTACCACACTTCTGATCAGCTATTACAACAACTACCTCATATCCCGTGCCAAACGATCGCGGGAACAGTCGATAACCATCCTCGACCGTTTAACATCAGGGCCATCTCATAGATAAGAGAGCATTACGCCACAATTTATGTTAAATTATAATATCGCGTCCTTAAACGACGCAAAAAAACATTATCTTTGAAACTGATTTCTCAATCAATACTCATGGCAGAAAGATACCTCAACAATCAGGAATGGATCGAGCTTAAATCAATCTACAGAAGCTTGATCAACGCCACAGCCGACGTCGTGACCGACGGAGACGTGGCAAAACTAAAAAAAACTCTCGCCGAAGGAATTGAAGCCGGACACTATCAACGTGATAAATACGGAATCAATCCGCTGATCCATAATCTGGAGACAGCACTCGCGCTCTCCGACAGGCTCAGCCCCGATCGAGAAATGATCATAGCTCTGATGCTCTATCCGCTTGCCGCGACCGGATTCACAACCGAAAATGAAATAGCACAGAACTGGTCGGATGACATTGCAAAATTAGTCAAGGGACTCATAAAAGTATCTACTCTGTACAGCCACAAGGCAGCCGTTGAAAGCGATAACTTCCGCCGCCTGCTAATGACATTCGCCGATGATATCCGTGTGATAATCCTCATGATTGTCGACCGACTCATGCTGATGCGTCGCATAAATCATCATGCCAACGAACAGTTCGTACGCGACGTTGCATACGAAGCGAATTATCTGTATGCACCACTGGCACACCGGCTCGGCCTCTATGCTATCAAGTCGGAACTCGAGGACATGTCACTAAAATACACCAACCGCGAGAAATTTACACAGATAGCGAAAAAACTCAACGAGACCAAAGTCAAACGAGATGCATATATTGACGCGTTTATCGCGCCCGTAAAGGAAAAACTGCAGGCTGCCGGACTTAATTTCGAAATCAAGGGGCGAACCAAATCAATCTATTCCATCTGGAACAAGATGAAGAAGCAACATAACGACATTGAGGACATATACGACCTCTTTGCCATACGCATCATCATCGACACTCCACCCGAGAAAGAGAAACCCGACTGCTGGCTCGCCTACTCCATCGTCACCGACATGTATACCCCGAATACATCACGGTTGAAAGACTGGATATCCATACCCAAAAGCAACGGATACGAATCGCTCCATATCACTGTTCAAGGACCTGAAGCCCGTTGGGTGGAAGTACAGATCAGAACACGACGGATGGATCTCGTAGCCGAGAAAGGACTTGCAGCACACTGGCGCTACAAAGGGATTAAAAGCGAAGGGAATCTCGACACTTGGATGAACAACGTACGCGACATCCTTGAAGCTGCCGAGACAGGACCGATGCAGCTAATCAAAAACTTCAAGATGGACATATATTCCAAAGAAGTTTTTGTGTTCACGCCCAAAGGAGACCTCTACAAACTGCCGCTCGGTGCCTCACTGCTCGACTTCGCTTTCCATATACATTCCAAGCTCGGATGCTCATGCTCAGGAGGCCGAGTCAATGGCCGTCACCAGAAAATAAACTATAAGCTTCAGAGCGGTGACACCGTAGAGATATTAACATCATCACAACAGACTCCGAAACTCGACTGGCTGAACTTCGTCGTCACATCAAAGGCACGTAATAAAATCAGGCAGACAATAAACGAGCGGAACAATCATGATTCGGAACTCGCAAGAGAACTCCTGCAGCGACGCTTCAAAAATCGAAAAATCGACATTGACGAAGCCGTGATGATGAAGCTCATCAAGAAAGCGGGATACAAAACCGTAACCGAATTCTATAGCGCTATCGCCGAAGGACAACTCGACGTAAACAACGTAATCGACCGTTATCTCGAAATTGCCGAAACACGTTCGACCGAGAATACACCGGAGACACGATCGGCCGAAGAATTTACATTACAGACCGACGATAGCGAAAAAACGACATCAGGCTCCCGCGATGTCCTCATAATCGGTTCCAATGAAGTCAAGGGGATGAACTACAGGTTTTCAAAATGCTGTAGTCCGATATTCGGCGACGACGTGTTCGGCTTCATATCATCGGAAGGCGTTGTCAAGATCCACCGCACCGACTGCCCCAATGCCGCACACATCCATGACCGTTATCCCTACAGGATTATCCCTGTCAAGTGGTCGGGTAAAATCGGCAATCAGTTCGGAGCCACGCTACGCATTGTAGGTAACGATGACATAGGCATCGTCACCAATATCACCTCCATGATCAATAAAGAAAAATCCATAACGTTAAGAACGATATCTATCGACTCCAACGACGGACTCTTCCAGGGACATCTCGTCGTAGGGGTAAGCGATACAACCGCGCTCAACAATCTTATTAAAAAAATCAAAACCGTCAAAGGTGTTAAAGATGTACAACGCAGCAATTAAACTCGCAATCGCAGCAGTAGCGATCACCACAGCCACATCATGCGCAACAAAATCACAGGAAACTGTTGAAGCCGAAAACTTACTTACGATGGCCGAAAACGCCGTTACACAAGGTAATCCCGAGCAAGCCATAATCTTACTCGACTCACTCAACAAGGCCTATCCCACTCAGATAGAAGTACAACGAAAAGCGCTTCAGCTACGGCCACGCGCCATCGAATCGGGAACAATCGCCCAGCTGTCGCAGACCGACAGCCTTATCGCTACCTACCAAGCCGAAAACGAGCAGCTTAAACCGGCAATGAAACTCATCTCCGACAAGGACCTCGTTGAACCCTACTACGTTCCGGTTTCAGGATATAACCCGCAGTTTCTCAAAACAACCGGCATACAGCCGCGAGTCGATGAAATAGGCCAGTTCTATATCATATCATCAGTCAGCGGAAAGAATCTACGGCATACATCAATAACACTGAAATCGCCCGCCGGGGAAGTCAGCACTCCCGCAGTTCCGTACGACGGAGAGACAAACTACCGTTCATCGGGTAGTGAAATGATCACATATCTTCCTGAACAATGCGACACAATCGGTCAGTTCGTAGTAGAGAATATCTCCCAACCCATCACACTGATTTTCAATAGTGAGAACGGGAAAACCACATCATCAAAACTCTCTCAGGCCGAGATAAAGGGTATCGCCGACGCATACCGTTATTCCCGATCGATAATAAACGGACGTGACCTTACGGTAAAACGGCAGAAGCTCGAACGTCAGCTTCAGATAGCCCGCGATCAGGCTGCCCGCACCGCTCAATAAACGTTCTCGGAATCGGTCGGATAAGTTTACACTTATCAACAATCGACCCCACTTATCAACACTTTAATCCGATTTCACATATATTATATCTATTATTAAAATAATTTACCCAAATTTGCATCGCAACCGATAATAAGCTGATTTATGGGTAAAATTATTGCAATCGCCAACCAAAAAGGTGGAGTCGGGAAAACGACAACCACAATTAACCTTGCCGCATCATTAGCTCAACAAGGCAAAAAAGTGCTTATCGTCGATGCCGATCCACAGGCTAATGCCACATCGGGATATGGCATCGATCCCAAGTCGATGAGTTCATCGATATATGAATGTCTGGTCGACAACTATCCGGTTTCGGGATCGGAAGTCGACACATGTATTGACAATCTAAAACTTGTAGGATCACGAATCGACCTTGCCGGAGCCGAACTCGAACTCATTTCGAAACCCGACCGTGAAAAAGTTCTCGCACGCCTGCTTTCACAGGTAACCGACAGCTACGACTATATCCTTATCGACTGCTCGCCATCGCTCGGACTGATTACCGTCAACGCACTGACCGCCGCGAACTCCGTAATAATTCCGGTTCAGGCCGAATATTTTGCACTTGAAGGTATAAGTAAGCTTCTCAATACCATCCGTATAATAAAATCGAGATTAAATCCTTCGCTTGAGATTGAAGGATTTCTACTCACGATGTACGATGCCCGCCTGAGACTTGCTAACCAGATCTACGAGGAATTGAAGGCTCATTTCGGCGATATGGTATTCAACACCGTAATCCCGCGCAACATCCGTCTAAGCGAAGCACCGAGCCACGGACTCCCGGCAATACTGTACGATCCCGAAAGCCGTGGAGCAACATCCCACATCATGCTTGCCAAAGAACTCATTTCCAAAAACAAACGTAAAAACACCGCTCAACAATCATGAAACGACCGGCACTCGGACGCGGACTCGGCTCATTGATATCAATGGACGATGTACCCGCCAAAGGATCATCGGCTATCAACGAAATCAGCCTGCAGCAAATATCACCCAATCCCGACCAACCGCGAACTACATTCGATGAGGAAGCGCTCGCCGAACTCGCTGCATCGATCCGTGAACTCGGAATAATACAACCGTTATCGCTTAGAAAAACAGGCAACGATACTTATCAGATCATTGCCGGAGAACGACGCTACCGTGCCGCGCTCATGGCCGGACTCGAAACCGTTCCTGCCTACATCAGAACAGTCAACGATTCCGAACTGACAGAAATGGCCCTCATCGAGAACATCCAGCGCGAGGACCTCAACGCAATAGAAATTGCCCTGACTTTCCGTAAACTCATAGACCAATATAATCTCACACAGGAACGGCTCAGTGAAAGAATCGGAAAGA
>CAZHHF010000103.1:0-7289 GCA_964531905.1 uncultured Bacteroides sp. | reverse complement strand
TTTTATCCAATAAAAATATTATTTTTTTCATCTGTTCTTTTTACTTTACCTACTATCCCGGGTCTTATAGAAGAAACAGATAGTCAAGCCTGACCCTTATGTTCAACATCTTTTCGAAATCGTCAGACGAGAAACGGCTCACTCAACTGATGGAACAGTATCAGGAACCTGTTTACTGGTTCATCCGCCGACGGGTTGTTGACCACGACGATGCCGCCGATATACTTCAGGAGGTGTTCATAAGAGTGTATAAGTCGCTCAACAAGCTACGCGATGAAAAAGCTGTAAAAAGCTGGATTTTCCGAATCGCTTCAAATGAGACCAATAGATTTCTGGAATCGCGCAGCAATAGTTCGACCGTACAGCTCACGCCCGAACTTGAATCCCAGCTAATGGAAACAGAGTATGTCGACTATGACAACGATGGAGCCATTAAATTCCAAAAGGCGCTCATGGAGTTGAGCAACCGACAGAGAGAGGTTTTCGATCTCCGTTACTATCAGGACATGAGTTATGAGGAAATAGCCGAGATTCTTGAAAGCAACGTGGCAACAATGAAAACAACCTACCATATTGCAAAACAAAAAATAACCGATTATATATTAAATCATTGAATATGAACGTAGATTTCGATACAAGCAAACGACCAAACCCGTTTACGGTACCCGATGGTTTCTTTCAGGAGAACCGAAATGCCGTCATGGGACGTGTGGCACGCCATCGACGCGTAATGTTCATCCGTCGGTCGGCAGCCGCTGCTGCGATAGCCGCCGTAGCAATGATTGCGTGGAATAATTTGAGTACCACCGAATCCCTTTCACCCGATCAGAGTCTCGATCTGCTCATATCCCAGGCCAGCGATGCCCAGCTTAGCGATGCTGTTGCACTCGCCGATGCCGAATCACTGTTCGACACCGAGTATCTGACCGACTATTAAAACCTTAAAATTATCTTACAATGAAATTATACCGACTCATATTACTTTTCTCCGCTTTTGCGGTCGCCGTTATGGCCAACGGCTCACCGGCCGAACCTAAGGGACCGAAAGATAAGGAACAGATGGCCGAACGGGTGAAAAAAGAAGCGGCTGTAATTCGTGAATCACTCCATCTCAAAGGAGATTCAGCAACACGCTTCACCGAAATATTCACCGACTACAGCATGGCTCTCCACAAAGCGCTCGACCTCGGGAAATGCAATCCACCCATGCGGCCCGGAGATAGAAAAAAAGATCTTACACAGGAGCAGATCGATAAAAACATCAAGGCCCGCTTCGCTTGTGCGCGTGCCATCCTTGATGTACGCGAAAGTTTCTACAATCGCTTCCGCGAAGTCCTCTCCCCTTCACAATATGAAGAATTCGTGGCACTCGAGCAACGGATCGGAGCAAAAAAGCGCCATGAACATGAGCGTCGACAGATGCCACCCCAACAACGAAAAGAGTCTAAAAAAGCAATAAGAAAAAAGTAGCACAATTTGTACAGGGAATTCACTCGACATTTACCCTAACAGGTAAATGACTGTGAATTAATAACTCCGGCGATGAGATATCACCGGAGTTATTATTTTATGCTTTTTTACCTAACCGCACACAAGAAAAAAGGCTGTCTCCCGACAGCCTTCAAATCCTTAAATAAACCAATCATTATCACATTTCTTGCAATGGAAAAGTAAATTTCTACTTTCTGTAATTAAAACATCCTTGCTCAACAAAAGGTTCGGAGCATGCGCGATTTTTTTTTGAAATTGTGACAACGACTTATTTACGCCCAATGAAATCTGCTATGATTTCAAGCACTTCGGGGGCGACCGTTTCCCTGATATCGCCGTATTCCGATACCTCACCGATCACAGCATGCTGCATCAAATGGTTAAGGCCGTCCATTCTCCTTATCTCAACACTTTTGACATTCTGCCTGAATGCCTCAAGATTAACATCGGCATCGACCTGAACATCCTTTGTTCCGTTGATTGCAAGTACCCTACATTTTATACTCTTCAGAGATGACGTAGGATCGAGACCGACAAAACTATCGAAATATTTGCTGCGGCTCAAGTTACTACGCTTCAATGACTGAAGCACAACCGGAGGAACATCGAGCGAATTTTCCTCACATAGCTTATCTATGTCCACTTGCGATGAGTCGCCTGTAATGGATTGATTCTTTATCGTCTCAAGCATCATTCTGATAAGCCGCACGGATGAATCCCGCTGATTCCCGGTTATTCCCGATTTTTCAAGATGACGGATATTCTGCTGCATCAGAGTCTCTATTGCCGGCACAGCCATTCCGGCAAGCGATATAATGAAGTCGGGATCCTCATCGGCAGCCACAAGTATCGCCAATGTGCCACCTTCCGAATGTCCCAGTATACCGGCTTTCCCGAACTGCGGCATACTTTTCACAAATCGGTAGGCACTGCGGGCATCCTCCCTGAATGTATCGACAGTCCCCTCCAGATAATTCCCTTTCGATGAAGCGACACCACGGTCATCGAAACGGAACGACGCTATTCCGTTCCTTGCGAGAAAATCGGCAATTACGGCAAACGGACGATGCTCGAAGATTTCCTCATCCCTGTTTTGCGGACCACTACCGGTCACCATCACAACCACAGGAATCTCATTCCCCGGCTCAGCCGGAAAAGTTAACGTTCCGGCAAGCTCCGTTCCGTCAGAGGAGAAAAACAGAGTATCCTTTTCTATATACGGGAAAGGACGCGCAGGTGTCTGCGGGCGACGCTCCGACAAGCTCAGTTCCAGAGCGAGAAGAAGCGGAAATCGATAAACGCCTTGAGAGAAAACACCCTCGATTTTTCCGTTTATGATCTTTCCGCGATACGACGCACCTATCATCTTACATTCGAGACTCAAACTATCGGGCGAGCAGAAAACAATGTCGAGAGGTATTCCCCGGGCATTCTGCTGCGGTGAATCCATTGTTCCCTCGGTATTACCCGATGCCCCCTCCCTAAAGTTAAATACAAGAGGAAGCCGTGATGAACCCATTTCAATATCACCTCGCCACACACCTGTAAGCGCCATACAATTCATCGCCCCGATTACCGAAAACAAAACTGCCCAGAAACAGTAATAACCAATTTTCATAATAACATAATTCTTTTTTACTACTCCTCAAAAAGAGCGCTCCGCAACTTCTGATAAAGAAAAGATATTACAAGCAGCAACACGCCCAGAGAAACGAACACTATTATACGGCCCATCATAGGCAGACTCCATAAATCGTAAACCACGACTTTTACGAGAACTATTCCAAATGAACATAATCCTATCATACGGAGCGATTTAGTATGGTATTTCATTCCTATAAGAAGCTGAATTATACCGCATATCATTACCGAAATCGAGAATCCTGCACTGATAGCCGAATTAAGACCGCTGGCCATCAGCCCGGCTTCTACGGCAGAAACGAGGAACAGCATAGCACTGATATTAAAATACACCATGTACCTCACACTACAATCCCTAATCGTCGTGAAATGCTTACGCCCCTCCGAGAACAGCAGACAAGCGGTCATAACATCACACCCGATCATCAGAATCCAACATAAAGGTTTCGACGTGAAAATCACAATCGAATAAGCCAAAGCTGATAGCAACGGTAAAAACCACTCGGCCCTTCCACTATCCTTAGAGAAAACCGACACCAGGCATAATGCCGTGAGAACTACAAGCAACGACGACTGTTCGGATATTGCACCCTCAAAAAGAACTGAAAGCCTCATGCACGAACCTAAAACGATGAAGAATAATCCTACCCACAAAGCACCAATCCTATAAAAATCGGCTTTTTTAAAGTAACGGTTTCCATTCTGTTTTACAAAGTATTGCATTATAACCGAAGTTGCCAGAATTGAAGATCCCACAATCACGCATGTCCAGAAATCAGCGGCGCCAAATTTAGATATGTAGAACAGCGCGTACTCTGTCAGGTACAGGCTGGCACCGCACAGACAACAAAGAGAAAAAACAAGGAATATATCCCGGCAGGTGAAAATATAAGCCACAAATAATATGAGTCCGCAAACTGCTACGCCTGAAATAATTACGTTCAAGCTTGAGAACTGAATGGGGAAAAACATTAATGAAAAAACTATGATTATGCCAAGTAATATGTTCTGAATGAGGGTATCATCCGCTTTACTCGAGTAGAAAAACAAAATAACCGCATTTACGGCTGCTACTATGATCGAGAACACACCGGTAAACCTACTTATCACAGGTATTACTTCGGCATAATATATCGATGCTGCAAGAAAAGCGAAATCATTTATAATCAGCGAACCTACCAATAGAATAAATACGTTTGACCTACTCTCATTCTTTCTGATAGCCATTACAAGCGGCAAAGAGAACAAAATGAAATAGAACAGATTAAATATGATAGAAAACGACGATATCTGAACCGATAAATCCGGCCTGATAACACACTGAACTATATAAGTCAGCAGGCATGCCGCAACAATAAGCTGCCACCAGTTGCGGCGAAGAGTGACGTAAAATACGCCGGCATCAAGAATTGCCATGTAGACACATAATCCGACAAAATTGCCATTTTCGTCACCTACAAGGAATGGAGCGACAAAACCACCTATGACTGCAGTCATCGCAAGCCACACATCGTTCCATCGCAGAGCGATAAGCGTCATCGCTATCATAAGGACGATCAGAATAGAGAAAGCGACCCACGACGCAAATAAATGATAATAGTTATAACCGACTGCTACCGTCACAAAACATACGGCAAAGCCGCCACCAGCCAGAATTGAAGAAAAATTAGCATAGTTATTCCTGAGCTTAGATGCAAGTCCCCATAATGATAAACCCGCCATCATGCCGAGAATCACACGCATGGTTTCATTTATCCAGTTTTTGTCAATCGCAAATTTGACAAACAGCCCGAGACCAATCACAAGAACAAGGATTCCGATTTTACTGAAGAAATCCACTCCTATCAGTTTCTCAATGTTTCGTGTCCTGATCTCAGGTTCGGCGGTAGCCATTTCCTGATCTTGCAACGTTACGTCATCCTCAACAACTTCTTCCGATAGATCTTCATAGACCTCGGTGGATTCAGATGTTTCATTGGTCCCAACAGATTCAATATCATTAATCGGCGGAACCGGTGCAGGAAGCTCCTCCTTAACTACATCAGCCGGTAGACTTACCTCCGGTACTACCGGCTCATCGATTACAGTCGGTTCCACGTTATCGGTCAGCGGCTGGTCATCATCGGTTAATTGCTTACGCAACCGATCTACACGACCCTGTAATTCAGATAAATCGCGTTCTAAATCATAAATACTATAATGTATCGAATTTACCTTCCCCTTGAGTTGGATAAGGATAATTAGTATTATTATACCTAACGATAAAACAAATAATTCCATAATAACTCATTTTGTTGCAAAAATAATACTATAATGTCCTGAAAACAATATAATCAACATGTTTTACAACAATAACCAATAACCGTAAAAACGATAAAAATGGGATTTTTACCACATATTTCGCCATCCGGATAAACGAAATGCGGGGCGAGTTTGTTAATTTTGCAGAACTATTTCATTTATGAGACATCCACATTGTATATCTGCCATTCTGGCCTCACTGCTTCTTATACTTGCCGCCAACAGCATTACGGCACAGATTGTCAACGTCCCAAACTATAATCAGCTGAAAGCCGACAGCCTGAGGCGCGAGTTTGACAAAGGACCCTACTTCGGACTTTACAAAGACAATTACTTCGTTTTCGGTCCTGCAATCAACCGAAAGCCTACCAACGAAAACACCAATGTAAAATTCCAGATCTCCATTCAGCAGAAACTCACCAAAAGTACTCTGCCCGGAGGCACATATCTCTATCTCTACTACACACAGAAAGTGTTCTGGAATGTGCTTCAGGAATCAATGCCGATGACCGACCTGAACTTCAACCCGGGAATAGGAATTGCCAAGCCGCTCTTTACCCGCGACAGATTTATCGGAAAACTCAGCCTGCAGATCGAGCATGAGAGCAACGGACGCGACTCCATCCAGTCACGGTCGTGGAACCGCATCACTTTCGGAGCCAACATAATGATCGACAACAACCTTATGGTTCATGGAAAGATTTGGATTCCGATAATCGACGGAGAAAATAATCAGGACATTCTCGACTATTGCGGTATCTATCAGATAGGTACACAGGTGATGACCAACGACCGGCGGTGGAAATTAGGCGTAATTCTTGTGAAACGACGCGGATGGAATCTCAATTATAACGTAATCGGCGAGATAAGCTACCGATTTTCACGCAAGGCCGACTGGAATCTCTACGCGCAGTTCTATAACGGCTATGGAGAGGGACTGCTCAACTACAACAAATTCCAGAGTCAGTTACGCGTCGGCATCGTTATCCGCCCGCCGTTGTTCAGCGACTATTAATATCGGTCAGTTCTTCTGGAACTGCGTAGGCGACATACCCGTAAGATGCTTGAAATACTTACCGAAAGCCGATTGATTGCTGAAATTCAGCGCATAAGCCACCTCCTGCACATTCATTCCTGAGAAGCGCAGCATATTCTTCGCCTCGAGAACAACATACTCGTCAATCCACTCGGCAGCCGAGCGACCGGTAACGTCCTTGATTATAAACGACAGATATTTAGGAGAGATACAGAGCTTCGACGCATAGAATCCTACCGATCTTTGGACTTTATAATTGGCATGGACAAGCGACATGAATCCCTTTACATAGGTAAGCCGTCGGGTTCCCGGACGCGACTGATCGACCGAAGTGGCATTATCAACTTCGATATCGGCAAAATGACTGTCGGCAATCTGCATCAGCTGATAGACCATCGCCGCGATAAGACTCCTCGAAATATTCTTTGTGAAAATATCTCCCGCAGGATTCGACAGCGCGTTTATCCGCAACATCTCCATATAATGACCGAGCAACGAGGCTTTCATCTGAGAAACAGTCATCATCGGAGCATGACGCGTTCCAAGATGCGACTTATGAAGCACATTAAGATCTATGTTGATACTCGAAAAGAACTGCGGTGAAAGAAACAGCATATATATATCAAGCCCTTCACTCCCGGTCTCCACAATCCTCATGAAATGATTGGGAGTCAGGACCACCACCGATTCTGATTTAACATCGTAAATGTCGGTATCGACCCTGATCTTCATTTTTCCTCCCATAACCAACAATATCGAAAGGCCGTCGAATTTTGCTCCTTTTGAAGTATCGGCCTTCAGCTTATCGTTCGTTAGCTTC
>CAZHHF010000102.1:5987-7476 GCA_964531905.1 uncultured Bacteroides sp. | reverse complement strand
GTGAGAATGTGGCAGCAGAAATCGTTGAACGCGAACGTGCTATCGCAATCGAGAAATCTAAAGAAGAGCAGGTTAAGAAAGCTGTTGAAGCAGCTCTCAAGAAAGCCGGAATCAATCCTAATCTCGTTGATAGCGAAGATCACATCGAATCAAACATCGCAAAGGGTTGGCTTACTTCAGAAGAAGCTGATCGCGCACGTGTTATCGCACGCGAAACCGCAGAGGCTAAGGCAGCAAATCTTCCTGCACAGATGATCGAGAATATTGCTAACGGTCGAGTTAACAAATTCTTTAAAGAATCTTGCCTTGTAGAGCAGGAATATGTTAAGGATCCCAAGCTTACTGTAGGTCAGTATCTCGAAGCAAGCAGCAAGGGACTTACTGCAGTAGAATTCAAACGCGTAAACCTTAACGAGGATTAATGAAATAGGATAATTATCCATATAATATAAGCTCGCCGGATTCTTTTGAGGATCCGGCGAGCTTTTTTTGTCGTAGATGACAAAATAATGTGAGTGAATGGATATAAAATTGTATTAATTGACTTGCCTTAACTTTTTTTGTTATCTTTGCCAATAGAATATACGTCATATTCTTTTGAATCCTGAATAAAAAAAATCTGTAATGTCGGAACTGAAACGCCAGTAGGTTCGATATTCAGTTGATATAGACTCACGTTATTTACAATTTTATGGATTATTGGGGAATTACTTGCATGACGGTTTTCCTAATCAGTTTTATACTGACAGGTATAATCATCCCTCAGATACTTTTGATCGCATTCAGAAAAAATCTTTTTGATCTTCCTGATACGCGAAAGGTTCATAATGGAATAGTTCCTCGTCTCGGCGGAATAGCCTTCATGCCTTCGATATTTTTCTCGATAGCAGCAACGATCGGTATCAGTATGCTGTATAATAGTCCGGCGATAAGTGAGGCGTTTGTAGGAGATACTATTCAGATAGCTTTCGGTTCATGTGCAATGATACTTATGTTTCTCGTAGGGGTCGCCGATGACCTGATAGGTGTGAGGTATCGTGCAAAATTTATTGTTCAGATCATAGCTGCAATATTCTTTGTAGCTGCCGGAATATGTATTTTTAATCTGCATGGTTTTTTGGGCGTTTTTGAAATCCCCGATTACATATCCTGGATACTGACAATCATAGTGATAGTGTTTATAACCAATGCGATCAATCTGATTGACGGTATCGACGGACTTGCTTCAGGTTTAAGCGCGGTTGGCCTTTTATTCTATGGTATAATCTTTTATATCTTCGGATTTTATCCTTACGCAATTATTACATTCGCTACGTTTGGCACTCTTGTGCCGTTTTTCTACTATAATGTGTTCGGTAATCCGAACCACCAGAAGAAAATTTTTATGGGTGATACAGGAACGTTGACTATCGGTATACTTCTGTCATATCTATCCATAGCGGTAAATAGTCAAGATCTTGGGGAACAAGAGCAGATCAACCCGATAGTG
>CAZHHF010000102.1:0-5977 GCA_964531905.1 uncultured Bacteroides sp. | reverse complement strand
TTCTGCCTTGTTTTGATGTTATAAGGGTATATTTCCACCGAATCAGGCGTCATCGTAATCCGTTCCTTCCCGATCAATGTCACATTCATCATAAATTACTTGCATTGGGTTTACCGGCGCGCGTTGTAATGCTTCTGATTCTGATGGCATCAATTAGTTTCGTGGTAATGAATATGCTGGTGTCGCCATATATTGATCTGACGATTTTGGTATTATTAAATATTTGCTTATATTTACTCGGTAATGTACTGCTTACAAAAGCGATCCGCAATCGGGAACGCAGACTCAATCTTACCGAGAATCTGTATGACTGATAATGTAGATATCTTTTATGAATAAACCATCACAAATGAAAAAAGCGCTTTTATCGATACTGTTTGCCGTACTACTTCTCGGAAGCGGTTGTTCCACTCCTAAAAATGTTGCATATCTTCAGGATCTCGGTGACCGGAATGTTATGACTCTTAGAACAAACGGTGATATCAAGATTTTACCCGAGGATAAAATTTCAATCGTGATCCATTCGCGTGAACCGGTTCTGTCAGAGATCTTTAATCTTCCGATTGTTTCCCATCGACTCGGGAATAATATGAAAGGGAACAGTTTGAGCAGTAATTCCTACGTTTCATATTATACCGTTGATAAAGCCGGCGATATTGATTTTCCGCAGGTAGGTGAGATACATGTAGCAGGAATGACGAGAAGTGAGCTTGCAGGTTATATCAAGCATGAACTTATATCAAAAGAGCTGATCAAAGATCCGGTCGTCATCGTAGAATTTATAAACACTGGTATAACTATCGCGGGTGAAGTCGCAAATCCGGGCCGTTATGAGATTAATCTTGACCGTCTGACACTTCTTGAAGCACTCGGTATGGCAGGTGATCTTACAATTCATGGTCAGCGCGATAATGTACTGGTAGTACGCGAGGTTAACGGTAAGCCTACGTCATATCGCGTAAATCTGACAAATGCAAGCGAACTAATGGCATCTCCGGTATATTATCTTCAGCAGAATGATTATATATATGTTGAGCCAAACAACATGAAGAAGCGCTCGGCTACAGTGAATGGTAATAATGTTCTTTCTGCATCGTTTTGGGTGTCGGTAGCATCTCTCCTGACATCGGTAGCAGTATTAATCTTTAAGTAATTTTGTCGTGGAAAATATTCATAGCACTTCTGAGCAGGATGAACAATACATCTCATTTAAATACCTGTTCTCAATTTGTTTCAGGAATTGGTATTGGTTTGCCATTTCGGTTGTTGTATGTGTGGGCATAGGATGTCTGTATATTCTCAAGACACAACCTACTTATGTGCGTACGGCTGAGATTCTTGTAAATGATGATAAGAAGGGGACTACTGTTGGAACCGATATAGCCCAGGTATTCTCTGATTTAGGGCTTTCCAACACAAACATGCAGGCGACTAATGAAGTGTTTGTAATGAGGTCTCCGATTATTATGGAAGATGTGGTTCGTGATCTGAAACTTAATGTATCTTATGCAAAGAAAGGTCTGTTGCGGAATAAATCATTGTATGGTGTCAATAATCCTGTGGAGATAGAATTTATCGATAATCCCACGAGAGTTGTGGCGTATTTCGATCTTCTTCTAAAGGGTAAGAAAGGGGTGCTGAGCAACTTCGTAAAATATTATAAAGGAGAAAAATTTGAATTTCCCGAAACGGTTGATTTTGACATAGCGATGGTTGATACCGTGGATACGCCAGTAGGACGTCTTGCAATTAAGCCAAATGCTAAGTTCGCAGGTTCGATTAATGATGAACTTGAGATGAAAGTCGCATATAGCGATGTAAGTACCAAAGCTGATAATATATTAACGTCGTTAAAAGTAGAAATTCCCGATGACAATGCTTCAGTTATAAATATTTCTATTGAAGATACATCGCTTGAAAGGGCCGAGGATATTATCAATTCATTGATTGATAATTATAACAGTAGCTGGATAGAGAACCGTAACGAAATGGCTAAGGCTACTTCTAAATTTATAAATGAACGTCTGGCTGTTATTGAAGGAGAACTCGGGCATGTCGATGAAAATATCTCGACTTTCAAGTCTCAGAATCTTATTCCCGATGTGGCCGCTGTGTCGACACTGTACCTGAGCAAGGCGAATGCCACATCGGATGAGATCCTCGAACTGAATAATCAGTTGCAGATGGCTAACTATATCAATGATTATCTCAATAATCCGGTTAATAAGCGGTCACTCCTTCCAGTGAACTCGGGTATCGGTAGTGCGTCGATCGAGCAGCAGATAGGATTATATAATGCAGATGTGTTGAATCGAGATAATCTTGTGAGAAATTCATCGGAATCAAATCCGTTGGTTAAAGATTACGATGCGCGAATCGAAACCGCGCGTCAGTCGATTCTTGTTGCAGTTCAGAATCAAATCATAGGACTAAAGAACTCTATCTCCAATCTAAGAAAGAGTGAGTCTAATTCTAATGCAAAACTGGCGGCTAACCCCACACAATCGAAATATCTCCTTTCTGTTGAACGACAGCAGAAAGTGAAGGAGGCATTATATTTGTTCCTTCTTCAGAAACGTGAGGAGAATGAACTGGGACAGACGTTTGCTCCATATAATACGCGTATTATAAGTTATGCACGTGGTACAGAGCTTCCTGCCACGCCTAAAAAATTCAATATTCTGCTTATCTCATTCTTTATCGGACTGATTATTCCGTTTTTTGTAATATTCATGATGGAATCGCTCGATACATCAGTACGTTCAAGAATAGATGTCGACTCTATACCAGCTCCGTTTCTTGGAGAAATTCCTGAAGAGAATTCGCGTAACAGCCGATTGAGAAGGATTCTTAATTTAAAGCAAAAAAATCATCGTCTGGGAATAATTGTTAAGCATGGTAGGAATGATATCCTTAACGAGGCGTTCCGTATTGTCAGGTCCAATATATCATTCATGAATGATAATCAGAAAGATAGTGGGAAACAAGGTGGTAAGGTGATAATGATTACGTCGGCAATGCCATCGTCGGGTAAAACGTTTATATCCATGAATCTCGGAGCTGCGTTTGCACTTAAGGGTAAAAAAGTAGTGATCGTGGATCTTGACATGCGCATACATGCGATGTCGAATATACTTGCTCCTGACCGGAAGACGGGTATAAGCACGTGTCTTGCAGGTAATGCCAATATAAATGATATCATTATCAGTAACGTTGATGGATATGAGAATCTTTCGTTGATACCGTCAGGTCCTGTGCCTCCGAATCCGGCAGAATTGCTCGACTCGGAAGAACTCACTGAATGTATCGATGAGCTTCGCCGTAATTACGATATAGTGTTTATAGATTGTCCGCCTACCGAGACGATTACCGATACCCGACTTATTGCCAAAGCGGCCGACATGACAATCTTTATTATCCGTTGCGGTAATCTTAGCCGAAGTATGCTTCCTGAAATTTCACGAATATATCATGAGAACCGTTATCCGCGAATGTCTATTATTCTTAACGGTTCAAATCCTCGTAAGCGTGGTTATGGATATGCCTATAGCTATAGTTATGGCTATGGTGGTTATGGTAATGTACACAATTCAGATAAAGGTTAGAATTCTAAAATAAATAAATTATGTCACAACGTTTTTGTCTTACACTGGATCTTGTTGATGATCCTGAAAAAATCGCTCAATATCGCAAGGCTCACTCTCCCGAGGTTATATGGCCTGAAATCGTGGCAGGAATAAAAGAGGTAGGAATCACATTGATGGATATCTATCTTTTGGGTACGCGTATGTTTATGATTTTAGAGCTTCCCGATGATATCGATCATGGTGAGGCGATGGCGCGTCTGGCGACGCTTCCACGGCAGCAGGAATGGGAGGAGTATGTGTCGCAATTTCAGAAATGCGATCCGTCGGCGACATCATCAGGAAAATGGCAGATGATGGAACGGATCTTTACTCTGCCAAAGGAGTAAATGAATCTATACCAGGCGTAATGCTTCTATACGGCCGAGAATATCGGCATATATATATGTCGGTTTCAATGGATCAATTTCGATGCCATTTACATTTACGGCAGGAGTATCGACCGGTACATTCTCAGCGATGAATTGCTTTAATGTAAGATAAGCTGATGGCAGAACGCTGCATTGCGGTTGTTCGCGGTTTATTTTATTGTAGAGCGCATACAATAATGATAGAAGATATCGCAGGATGGTAGTGTAATGTTCAATTACGGAACTATCGGCAGTAGTTTCGTAACGGTTAATATGGGCTGCGAGGGCGTTCAATGCGTTATTCAGCAGTTCAAGTTTCGCTATGTCGAGATTCGTTGTATCGCGGGTGTCGATCGAAAGATCGGTAAGGAGTGCGATTGCTGTAGTTGCAGCTATAGTGGGTTCATTGGCTGCTACAAGAGCGCGCACATGTACAGCTCCGGCTTCAGCCAGTAACTCGGTAAGTTCTCCGGCTGTAGGTTTACATTTAATCTCTGATTCCCATTTATAATGAATCTTAGCCATCAGTTCACCGGATTGATTTACTGCTTCAGTCACGTCTCCGTTACGGGTCATAGATTCGATCTCGCGTAATTTATTTATGGTTCTTTCTGTTTCCATGTCACAAAGTTATCATCTTTTCATGTCGGATGCAACTATTTTTTATAAGTTGCGTCTTATGTAATAATATGAGTAACCGGATATGAGTTCACAGAAGGAGAAGGCTTTTATAGATATTCTTGAGCAGCACCGCGGCATTATCACGCGTGTGTGTTATATGTATTCTTCGGGGCGAACCCATTTCAATGATTTGTATCAGGAGACAGTCGCCAATCTATGGCAAGGAATTGATTCGTTCCGTGGTGAATCAAAAATAGCAACGTGGATTTACCGTGTTACACTCAATACATGTATTACTTACTATCGTTCTAACCGTAAACATAATGAAGTTGAGTCGCTTGACCAATTATATGACATAGCTGAGGAGGTTTCCAACAGAAATGCAGATCTAAAGCAGATGTACGATATGATTTCCGATCTTAAGAAACTCGATCGTGCAATCATCATGTTGTGGCTCGATGAGAAGAGTTATGATGAAATTTCGGAGATTACTGGATTAAGCAGAAATAATGTAGCTTCACGTTTGCGTCGCATTAAAGAGAGGCTTGCGCGGAAAGCCTCGGAGTATTAACTGAAAAATGTTGATTAATGGATATAGAGAGTCTGAAAAAATCGTGGCATGAAATGCGTAGTGAACTGGATCGTATCGATGAACTGGACAGTCGTCTGGTTAACGAACTCGGCGGTAATAAAGTCGTAGCGATAAAGTCACGTATTATCCGTAGATTCGTATTAATGGCTATTATTAGTTTTATATCAGTTCTAATAGTCCCGGAGGTTATATCAGGTCTTGGGTTTGGATCATCGATACAACTGATTTATCTTGCGTATTTTGCGATTATCGGTGTTATGAACGTTGTATTGATATATATGGTCAAGCGGATAGATTTATCGATCCTCACTATGTGCGAAGCTTTGAGAAGAGTTGTCGCATTACAAATTTTGCGATATCGTTTTAAGCAGGTGGCTTATGTGATGATGTTGCCGCTTGTACTCTTCATGTTTTATTTTCTTTATAATGATAGTGTATTCCTTTTTGTGGGAGGAGTAGCAGGAGCAATGATAGGTGTGGTATCGGGCTATCGTCTTGACCGTATTATGAGCAGTGAAATAAGGCGTCTGAAGGAGATTCTTAGCAATGAGCTTGATTTATTCGTAGTGGTAGTATCGATATCAATTCTTCTATAAAGATCGATATTTAGAGTATAAAATTAAGACAGTCTCATCCTCAGCGCCTTGCATCTGACCCATCCTGACAAACCTTAAAGAGACTGTGTCAAAATATTTTATTTTGACACAGTCTCTTGTCAGAGCCGCGAGTGGGACTCGAACCCACGACCTTTTCGTTACGAATGAAATGCT
>CAZHHF010000101.1:0-7523 GCA_964531905.1 uncultured Bacteroides sp. | reverse complement strand
TGCGTCCCTACTTTCTGCTTGATAATCAAATGATTAAGGCCGCTCCACGTAGCAGTCCTACAAACCTTTGGTAATCAATGCGTTGACAGCGGACGCACGAGCCGTGCGTCCCTACTTTCTGCTTGATAATCAAATGATTAAGGCCGCTCCACGTAGCAGCCCTACAAACCTTTGGTAATCAATGTATTGACGGTGGATGCACGAGCCGTAACGTCCATACTTTCGAGTGGACTCATTGGACCCGGATGCTTCACGTAGCAGCCCTACAATCCTTTGGTAATCAATGTATTGACAGCAGACAAACGGACCGTGACGTTCCTACTTTTGAGTAGAAAATATGATAGTGGCGAGGGAGTCACATTCTTCTGTTATCGTTTTCTCAAATGATTCAAGGTAGCGGTCGGCGGCGGTTTCATAACCGTTTTCACGTAATTTCGCGGCGTTACTTCTTACTTCAAGAACTAAATACTGGAGTTTCATTTCATCCATCGGCTGCGCTTCGATAAGAGCGGCAGCATGGGTTGCACCATCTTTTTCGGCTTGATCGGCAACACGGCTCTGATCACTACGGCAGGAGGTGAACAGGACAAGCGATACAAAAATTGAAACAGGTAATATCTTCATTTTCAGTTTTTCGTGAACGGTTATAATATCGCCAAAGCTAACTTCGCCGCGCCTTCTGCATCGGCAAGCGCGTTATGGTGGTTACTAAACGGGATTGCCATAAAATCGCACAGCACCGGCAGGGAGAATGAACCGACCAGCCGACGCGGTATTTTACGACGGGCAGCTGTCAATGTGCAGTAAAAAGGATAATCGGGATAATCCATCTGATAGCAGCGGAAAGCTGCGCGAATGCAACGCTCATCAAACGCTTTGTTATGGGCTACAAGCGGTAAATGACCGATAAAAGGGATCAACCGGCGCCAGACACGATCGAAGGTATCGGCATTTTCAGTGTCGGAGGGACCGATTCCGTGTATATTCTCGGTAAAATGACGGAAGTAATATTCGGGTTCGGGTTTCACGAGTTCGTAAAACCGATCGACAATAACGCCGTCGACAACTTTTACAGCGCCAATAGCACAGATACTCGTCGGGTGATTATTGGCAGTCTCAACGTCAATGGCAACAAAGTTATCCATCATCAATATTTATTAAATCAACTCGAGAACTTTGTCGCGGACTTGCTCCATCAACCATCGTGGAGTTGATGTTGCGCCACAGATTCCGATACGCCGGCGACCATCGAGCCATTCTTTTTCGATCTCATCGGGATTGGAGATCATTCTCGTGGCATGGTTGACCGACTCACATTCGGCAAAAAGGAATTTTCCGTTGCTGCTTTTTTTACCGCTGACAAAGAGGACAAGATCGTGGGCAGCGGAAAATTCACGCAGATGCTCGACGCGGTTCGCCACCTGACGACAGATAGTGTCGTAGCTATGGAATTGCGATGAGGAAGATTTTCGACGGGCGATCTCACTGATCATTTCCCGGAATCCGCTGAGCGACTTGGTTGTCTGCGAATACATCTCGATGTCGCGGTTGAAATCGATTTTATCGAGTTCGGTCACGTCCTGAACCACAATAGCCCGGTTATCGGTCTGCCCGACAAGTCCGTTTACTTCGGCATGTCCTTCTTTTCCATATATAACAATCTGCGGATCACGTGACGTATCGTGAGCCATAGCCTTTATACGCCGCTGAAGCTGAAGAACAACGGGACATGTGGCATCGATAATCTCGATGTTGTTTTTGCGCGCGATATCGTAGGTGGAGGGTGGTTCACCATGTGCGCGAAGGAGTACAGTGACTCCGTGAAGTGAGGCGAGATCGGCGTGGGTTATTGTTATAAGGCCCTTATCGCGAAGGCGTTGCACTTCATCGCTGTTATGTACAATATCACCGAGACAATAGAGTGTTCCTTTCTCGGCGAGCGCTTCTTCGGCCTTACGTATCGCGGTTACCACCCCGAAACAGAATCCGGAACGATCATCGATCTCAACCACAGGCGTTGCAGGCGCGGTCACAGCTGCGATATTTTTTCATTGTAACGGTCAAGCAGCCATTGGTTCTGCTGCTCAATCGTCATATCAGAGTTGTCGAGGTCAATAGCATCATCGGCTCTCCGCAACGGACTCTCGGCACGAGTCTGGTCAATGTGATCGCGATGGATAACGTTGGCAAGCACTTCTTCAAAGTTTGTTGCAACGCCTTTGTCGCACAGCTCTTTAAAGCGACGCTGCGCGCGTGTCTGAGCCGAAGCATTGACATAGATTTTCAACTCGGCATCGGGGAAAACGGTGGTTCCTATATCGCGGCCATCCATCACGATGCCTTTAGACTTACCGAACTCCTGCTGGAGTGCAACCAGGCGGTGACGCACTTCAGGAATGGCAGCAACGGGCGACACGTTATTGCTAACCGCCATCTTGCGAATCTCATCCTCAACAATCTCACCGTTAAGCGTAGTGAGCTGCCGGTCACCGTCGACAATAAAGTTTATATCAATAGACGGAAGGAATGAGATCACGGCATCAACATCGACCTCTCCCCTATCGTTGACGGCACCATTGCGCATAGCATAGAGGGTTACAGCGCGATACATCGCACCTGAATCAACATAACGGTAACCGATTGTTTTCGCGAGCTGTCGCGCCATACTGCTTTTACCTGATGACGAGAAGCCATCGATAGCTATAATAATATCTTTTTTATCAGCCATATATGATAGAATATCAATATAATATGTCGTTAAGATTCATTGTGACCCCAAACATAAGGGTGGTCGCACCTGAATGAGGTTTCGCAAAAGCGAGTCCGAAACTGAAGCCCGAGAATTTCATTCCTGCTCCCAATGACCATCCCGACAGAAAGCTGCGGGAGTAGGTACTCATATCGGTACGCATTTTGTAATTATACCCCAAAGCTACATAAAATTTTTCATTCGGGATGAAATCGGCTCCAAAAACAAGATGCCTGAAAAGGTTGGATTTAAATGAATCTTTCAACTCGGGTTCATTGTCGGTTGTTCCGTCACCGGTTTCGTAATAGGGTAATTTCCATTTGGTAAGGTTCCACGCCGTGACAGAGAACCTGATGGGAAGAGTGCCGAATGATTGCGACCAACCGAGCCTGAGGTCTACAGGGAGACGATCGTAGCGCTCATTGAATTTTTTAAGCTGTCCGCCGAGGTTGGCAACAACAACCGACAGAGAGAGGTCGCGTTCGGGATCGAAGTAATTGAGTCCGAGATCAGTAGCCAATGCAAAGGCGGAATACTCCTCATAACTGCTGTATAGCATCTTGACATTGAATCCTCCACGGAGCCGACTTGAGAAGTCGTGGGTAAATCCGCCGGCAAAGGCAATATCCTTAGGTGAAAAAGTTCCGAGTACAGCACCCGTCACATCGGTCTGCTGCATTGAACCATAGCCGAAATATTTTATCGAAGCCTGCCATGCTCCACGCTCTCCGGCAGCTCGTGTATATGCGAGAGATGCGAAATTACTGTCACCAAGATAGCGCATGTAGCTGAGTGCAATCTGGTTGCTCATCTCGGGTCCAAGCAGCGCCGGATTCTGATCAACCATAGCTACGTTGTCGTCAACCGAAGAGATATTTACACCTCCAAGCCCATATATACGGCTCGAAGATGTGACGTTCAAAAAATTATATGCCGTAGATCCGTCCTGCCCCATGACAGCATCGGGCAATAGAAAGAGTATTGTAAACAGCGCAATGTATATAAGATTTCTAAATGTCATCGATATGATCGGTTATAACGGTCGGGACCGTATTTATACCAATATATAACGCCACGAATATACATTATATTATGTAGCTGAGTGGTTTTTTCATCGGTTAACCACATTATTCAATGGTACCAAAAGGCGATAATATAAGTGGAATGGAAACAACGTGTAATATAATTACGCCACAATCATATTTTTTTGTAACTTTGCAAGTCGAAATAAACAACAAATGATATTGCGATAATGAAAGTACTGAAATTTGGCGGCACATCAGTGGGATCTGCCGACCGAATCAAAAAGGTAGCCGACTTAATAACTGCCCGCGGAAAAAATGTTATAGTGCTGTCAGCAATGGCAGGAACGACCAACACTCTTGTTGAAATTTCGGATTATATCAAACGAGGAAACATCGACGGAGCAAAAGAGACTATCAATAATCTTGAAAAAAGATATGCTCATGTTATCGCCGAGCTGTTCGAAGATACCGAAAATGAGTTCTCGGACGATGCGCGGAAACGGATTTCAGAATCGCTGAGCATTTTACGGTCATATACCAATGCAGCTTTCACCACAGCCGAAAAAACGATTCTCGCTCAGGGTGAAAGAATGTCGACCGCACTGATGTATAATTATCTGTTGAGCAGAGGAGTGAATGTTGTGATGATCGATGCTCTTGATTTCATGAGAATCGACAAAAACAATGAGCCTGAGTTACAATATATACGCGACCGGCTCCTCCCCTTGCTGAATCACAAGAAAGATGCTCAGTTATTTCTTACGCAAGGATATATATGCCGTAACTCAACAGGTAACATAGATAATCTGCAGCGTGGCGGAAGCGACTTGACGGCTTCGCTGATAGGTGCGGCAATAGACGCCGAAGAGATAGAAATATGGACCGATATAGACGGAATGCATAACAATGATCCGCGTTTCGTTTCAAACACAAAACCGGTAGAGCATCTTCATTTTGAAGAAGCTGCCGAACTGGCCTATTTCGGAGCAAAAATCCTTCATCCGGCATGTGTTCTTCCGGCAAAACTCAACAATATCCCGGTGAGACTGCTCAACACGATGGAGCCTGAAGCTAAAGGGACCCTGATCGATAACCACTTCACTTCATCATCGATAGGGATAAAGGCTATCGCAGCCAAAGACAATATCATTGCCGTGAAGATCAAGAGCGGCCGCATGTTGCTGGCCTATGGCTTTCTTCACAAAGTATTTGAAATTTTCGAAAAATACAAAACTCCGATCGATATGATAGCCACATCGGAAGTGGGTGTGTCGGTCACGATTGACTCGGAACGCGATCTTAACGCGATAGTAAATGAGCTTAAGGAGTTCGCGACAGTGACTATTGACCGCGACATGGTTATCATCTGCGTAGTTGGTGATCTCGAATGGCATAACAGCGGTCTGGAAGCTAAAGCAATCGAAGCGATGAAAGAGATTCCGGTGAGGATGATTTCATACGGAGGAAGCGACTACAATATATCGTTCCTTATAAGTAAAAATGATAAAATCAAGGCTCTCAATGCGTTGAGCGACCATCTTTTTAACAATCAACAGTGATGCGACTGAGTTTAGATAACAGAACTTTAGAAACGCCGGCCTACTACTACGACATGGATTTGCTGAACCGCACAATCCACGTTGTCAAAGAGTGTATCGCAAACTCTCCGGTAGACGTTCACTATGCGATAAAGGCTAATTCGGAACCGGAAATACTCAAGGTTCTCGCTAAATCGGGCTTCGGGGCCGATTGCGTCAGTATCGGAGAAGTCAACCACGCGATAGAATGCGGATTCCCTAAAGAGAAAATCGTATATGCGGGTGTTGGTAAAACCGACGCCGAAATAAGGAAAGCACTCGCTATAGGAATCGGCTGTTTCAATATCGAATCAATAGAAGAGATCGACATAATAAATGAAATAGCGGCAGAATCGGGTGTGATTCCTAATGTGGCCCTGAGAATCAATCCTGACATTGACGCTCATACCCACCACTATATCACCACCGGACTTGCGGAGAATAAGTTCGGTATCGATCACCGGTTGCTGCTGGATGCAGTAAAAAAAACTCTGTCGTCAAAATCGCTGAGATTCGTGGGACTTCATTTCCATATCGGCAGCCAGATATTGACAACCGAACCGTTCCACATTTTAGCTCAACGGATAAATGAAATGGTGAAAACCGTTACTGAAACTACTGATGCCGAAATAGAATATATCAATGTGGGCGGTGGTCTCGGAATTGACTACGATGATCCGGATCTACACCCTATCGCCGATTTCAAGGGCTTTTTCGATACAATCACAAGTGAAATAATAACGGGTAAAAATACACGTATTCATTGTGAACTCGGGCGTTCGATAGTGGCACAGGCCGGATCGCTTCTCACAAGGGTTATATACGTGAAGAAAGGTTTGAAAAAACAGTTTGCCATAGTCGATGCAGGAATGAATAATCTGATACGTCCGGCTCTTTATGGCGCATTTCACAAAATTGAGGTTGTAAACCAGGAAGATAACAAACCCGAGGAAAAATACGATGTAGTTGGACCGATATGCGAGTCATCGGACACTTTCGCCGAAGATATAGAATTGCCTCAGCTCAAAAGAGGCGACCTGCTGGCTATACGTTCGGCAGGCGCATACGGACAATCAATGTCATCGCACTACAACATGCGTCCCGACGCAACAACCATATTCCATTACTAATAACAAACAATCAAATTCCATAACATGAAAACACGTGACGAACTAATCGACGATCTACTCGATCTCGCTTTTGCCGAAGATATCGGCGACGGTGACCATACTACATTAAGCACAATCCCGGCTGAAGAGACCGGACGTCAGCATCTGCTGATCAAAGAACCGGGTATTCTTGCAGGCGTTGAAATAGCAAAGAAAGTGTTTCAGAAGTTTGACCCGAATCTGAAAATGACAGTCTATATAAACGATGGTGAAGAAGTGAAACCGGGCGATATAGCTTTCGTTGTGGAAGGTTCGGTGAGATCACTTCTGCAAACTGAACGCACGATGCTCAACATAATGCAGCGTATGAGCGGAATAGCAACCACCACCCACAAGTATCAGAGCAAACTCGATGGTCTCAAGACCAAAGTTCTCGATACGCGCAAAACTACTCCGGGAATGAGAATCCTTGAGAAAGAGGCAGTTAAAATAGGCGGCGGATCAAATCATAGAATCGGTCTGTTCGATATGATTCTCATCAAAGATAATCATGTTGATTTTGCAGGTGGAATACCGCAGGCCGTAGCGGCAGCAAAAAAATACTGCAAGGAAACAGGCCGTGACCTTAAAATAGAACTCGAAGTCAGAAATACTGAAGAAATCAAGCAGGCTCTTGAGGCCGGTGTAGACCGTATAATGCTCGACAATTTTACTCCCGAGCGTACACGTGAAGCCGTAGAACTTATCAATGGTAAGACTGAAACAGAATCGTCGGGAGGGATCACGATAGATACTCTCCGTCAGTATGGCGAAGCAGGTGTTGACTATATCTCTGTAGGCGCCCTCACCCACTCGGTAAAAGGTCTCGACATGAGCTTCAAAGCTTGCTGAGACAGTCAATTTCACTGACTTGTCGTAATAAATGAGAAAAATTTCAAAAAAATACGTCAAAAACTTGCACAGCTAAAAAAAACTCCCTACATTTGCACTCGTTAAATGACGAGTGCGTCAAAGGAGAGATGGCAGAGTGGTCGATTGCGGCGGTCTTGAAAACCGTTGAGGG
>CAZHHF010000100.1:0-7547 GCA_964531905.1 uncultured Bacteroides sp. | reverse complement strand
TAAAGAAGTTGAAGGTATTCACTCAAGAACCAACTTCGACCTTTCGCAGCACGAAAAATTCTCGGGCAAAAAGATACAGTATTTCGACCCCGAACTCAATGAAAGCTACGTCCCTTATGTAATCGAGACATCTATCGGCGTTGACCGTATGTTCCTCTCTGTTCTCTGTTCAAGCTACGAAGAACAGTCACTCGAAGGTGGCGATACCCGCGTTGTTCTCCATCTCCCGGCACCCCTCGCACCTGTAAAATGCGCCGTAATGCCGCTTGTGAAGAAAGACGGTCTCCCCGAAAAGGCACGTGAGATCGTAAATGATCTTAAATTCGACTTCGCTACACGCTATGACGAAAAAGACTCTATCGGAAAACGTTACCGCCGCCAGGATGCGATAGGAACACCGTTCTGTATCACCGTTGACCACCAGACACTTGAAGACGGAACCGTAACCCTTCGCGAACGCGATTCGATGGAACAGACTCGAGTAGCCGTGGCCGATCTCCACAAACTCATCCATGACCGCGTGGCATTAACTTCACTCTTACGAAAACTCGCATGAAAAACAAACCCGCCAACCCAATGAAAAAATATATCATTGCAGGTGTTATTGTTCTGCTTGTCATCATCCTCTTCTCAGGAGGATGCTCACAGTACAACTCTATGGTTGAAGGAGACGAGAATGTCAACCGCACATGGGCAAACGTAGAAAACCAGTATCAGCGGAGACTCGACCTTATCCCCAACCTTGTTGCATCTGTAAAAGGATATGCTGCCCACGAATCGGAAACACTCGAAGCGGTGACCAATGCCCGCGCCGGCCTCACCAATGCCTACAACGATGCAAGAACAGCGACCGACGAACAGACAGCCGCTCCGACCGACGAACAGGCAGTAAAACAATTCCAGGCGACACAGCAGAAACTCCAGAGCGCTCTCGGAATATATGTAAACGCTGTGCGTGAGGCATATCCCGACCTGAAAGCCGATCAGACATTCCTCGACCTGATGACACAGCTTGAAGGAACCGAGAACCGCATCGCAACCGAGCGCAACCGCTATAACGAGGCCGTGCAGAACTTCAATGTACAGGTTCGCAGGTTCCCTGCATCGATGTTCGCATCGATGTTCGGATTCCATGCACGCACTCCGTTCGCAGCCGATGAAGAAGCCCGACATGCACCTAAAGTAGAATTCTGATCATGAAAAAAATATTATTAGCTATTCTTCTTATCCCTCTGGTAGCATCCATCATCTGTTCATGTGACGATGACGAGACAAAAACCAACTGGGAAAAATATGCCGACTGGCGCAACGAGAACAATAAATATATCGCCGATAAGGGTCGACTTGAGACTCCCGATGGGAAAGCCTACTACCAGCGTATCGTTCCCGACTGGAATCCGGCGATGTACATCCTCATCCACTACTTCAATGACCGGAAACTGACCGAAGGAAATCTCGTACCGCTATCGACCAGTATAGTTGACGTGAAGTACAAAGGTATGCTGATCACTGATGTTCCTTTCGACTCATCCTATACCAATGTAACCTATGGCGACAGCATCTACCGCACACCGATCAATAACGTTATCGAAGGATGGAAGATCGCTCTCCAGAACATGCACGTAGGTGACTCATGCGAAGTGATAATTCCCTACCAGGCCGGATATTCCTATTCCGGATCAGGTACGATTCTTCCCTACTCCACTCTCGTATTCGGTATAAAACTCGTTGATATACCCTATTACGAAATACGCCAGTAAATATCACAACACTCTATCAGAGATGACCGTAAAGCAACTCTTCGATAACGCACGCGACCGGTTGGCCGCAAAAAAGTCGGCATCGGAAGCGCGCGAGACGGTCATCATCATTTTTGAAAATATCAAGAAGTGGACCCTTACCGATATACTCGTAAAGGGCGACGACCAGGTATCGGAATGGCTGATTGAGCAAGTTGACAACGCTGTCAAACGTATCCTTGACGATGAACCGGTGCAGTACGTGTTCGGTAACGCGCATTTCTACGGCATGACGCTTAAAGTAACGCCTGCCGTACTTATTCCGCGCCCCGAAACCGCACAGCTTGTCGATCTGATAGTTGACGGTAACCGCGACCGCACCGATTTAAAAGTTCTTGACGTAGCAACCGGTTCAGGTTGCATAGCGATAGCTCTGGCACGTAATCTGAAATTCGCGACAGTCGATGCGTTCGACATCTCTCCCGACGCTCTTGCGGTTGCCACCGAGAACAACCGTGAGCTGAAAACCCGGGTAAATTTTTCGCAGGGTGACATTCTGTCGCTATTACCGGTAAAAACTCCGATTTACGACATAATCGTATCGAATCCGCCCTACATCACACTTAGGGAAGCGGAAACAATGGAGGCCAATGTACTTGACCATGAACCGTCGATCGCGCTGTTCGTACCCGACAACGATCCGCTGAAATTCTATCTTCCCACTACACAATATGCTTTGACAGCACTTAAACCGGGAGGACACCTCTATCTCGAGATTAATCCCGATTATGCCGCCATGCTGAAAAAAGAGATGATTTCCCAGGGTTGGAATGAAGTTGATATACAGCGCGATATGCAAGGCCATGAGCGTTTCATAATTGCTCAGCCATGAAAGGGCAAAAAAAACAACCTACAAAGGAACAGGCTCTTATAAGGCTTGAGGCATTATGCGCGCGAAGCGAGCAATGCACTGCCGACATTTTGACCAAACTACGTCGCATGCATCTTTCGTCAGACGATATAGCCGGGATCATCGAATCGCTGAAAAAACGTAAATTTATCGACGACAGCCGCTTTGCGGCATCGTTTGTAAACGATAAATATAAGTTTGCTAAATGGGGTCGCCGCAAGATCAGGATGGCTCTCGCGCGCAAACAGATATTCGGAGCGGCTGCCGATGAGGCTCTTGAAACCATCGATGATGAAATCTATCATGACATTCTGACCGGTATCATGAAAGTCAAAGCGCGTTCCATAACTGAAGGAAACACTTTCGAAGGACGCACAAAACTGTTCAGGTTCGCAGCTTCGCGCGGATATGAACCCGACCTCATTGCCGGAGTAATCAGGCAAAGAAATCTATGGGAAGCACCGTAATAAAAGAGTGGTTGGATGCACTCCTCGGGATGATCTATCCCAACGTGTGCGAAATCTGCGGTACGTCGCTTGTCAACGGTGAAAAGATCATCTGTTCCCACTGCAACATTGCCATGCCGCGCACCGGAATCCACAACGACCGGTTCAATCACATACATCAGCGACTTTTCTGCCACGCCCCGATTCTTAATGCCGGCGCAATGTTCTATTATTATAAGAACGACAGCTACGCCCGCCTGATCCACAAACTGAAATACAACAACCGTCGGGAGATCGGCCGTGAACTCGGCCGCATGTATGCGCGTGAACTCGCTGCTGACAGTTTTTTCAGCGGAATCGACATACTGATACCGGTTCCTGTTCACTGGAGCAAACTTATTTCACGAGGCTATAACCAGGCGGCAATAATAGCGGAAGGAATATCCGATGTGACCTCAATCCCGGTTGGCGACCATCTCAAGGCAGTGAAACGTCATCCCACCCAGACTCGCCGTGGCGCACTTGCCCGATGGGAAAATTCGGAAGGTATCTATCGTGCCTGTCACTCCGATGAGCTCGTCGACCGCCATGTTCTGATTATCGACGACGTGGTCACTACCGGCGCCACTCTTATCCACTGCTGCGAAGCTATCCATGCCGCATCGCCATCCACAACAATCAGTGTCCTCACTCTCGGAGCTACTAAACTCACCTAACTAAACTTTATTCTGTTTACTTTATTTCAATTTATTATTGTGGGAGCGTAATGACTCCAGAGTTTATTTTCGGGGAGAAAATTTCAGTCTGTTGAGTTTTTTTAGTAATTTTGCAGGGATGAATGAACTGATACGTCATATCGAATATCTGCTGCGGGATCACGACTGCGTTGTGGTTCCGGGATTCGGTGCATTTATAATTCAGCATCATTCAGCTCATTACGATACCAAAAGCCGTATTTTCTACCCGCCATCGGCTACTGTTATTTTCAATCCGGAACTGACTCACAATGACGGACTTCTCGCAACATCGGTTGCGCGTAGAGATGGTATTCCTTACGATCGCGCATCACGAGTTGTGACGGATGAGATTACAGGAATGAAGAGTCAGCTGATGACCGACGGTGAACTGCAGGCAGGTCATTTAGGACGGTTCTCCTTAGTGGAAGGCAAAATTATTTTCACTCCTGAAACCGATAGCGCAGTTGCTCCTGAACTGTCAACACTCAAGAGCCTGAATATAAGCAGAATCGCTGACCGTGAAAGTGTATCGACCGATAGCTACAGGAATGTTGAGACACGGATTCTGACACCCAAGCACTGGGTAAGAATCGCGGCATCGATTGCCGTCATATTTGTAATGGGTATATTATTCTCCACTCCTTTATTGCTTGACAGAACCGACATTAATTTTGCCGGACTGGCTCTGACACGCGACACGTATATTGATAATGAGGTTGCAGATGAGCCTGAAGAGGTTGAGATCACACTCAACATCGCATATCCGGGTGAGGAAGCTGATGGTTTTGCCGTTGCCGACACAGTAAAATTACCATATACTCAGTCGGACGATGATCCGTACTACTTAGTAGTGGCATCGCTTGCCAACCGTCAGCAGGCAGAAATATTCGTAAATCAGAAACAAGGTAAATGGCCGCTTAAAATAATAGAACGTGCGGGTAAAACACGTGTAATCGCAGCAACAGGAAATTCGGCAAACGAGGTTATGACACCGACTGCCGATAGTGATTTCGCACGTACTTTTCCCGATGCGTGGCCATGTCACCGATAATCGTATAACATTTCACAGCATTTTATGGAAAACCTCCACGATCTTCTAATCAACCGTCGGAGCATACGCCGCTATACCGACGAACCAATCGATCCCGAACAGGTAAAACTTATTCTTGAGGCCGGTCTCATGGCTCCTACTTCCAAAAGCGCCCGCGCATGGGAGTTTGTTGTTGTGGAGGACCGCGACATGCTGCTGCGCCTGAGTCAGTGCAAGCCTGCGGGTGCGCTTCCGATTGAGAAGGCTTCACTGGCGATAGTTGTATCGGTCGATTCAACCGCTTCGGAAGCATGGGTAGAGGATGCCTCGGTGGCTGCTTCATTCATGCAGCTTCAGGCTGCCGATCTCGGTCTCGGTTCATGCTGGATACAGATTCGCGGACGATTCACTGCCGATGATATTCCATCGGAGGAATATGTTCAGGAAGCTCTCGGGATGCCCGAGAACATGAATATAGTATGCATCTTGACGTTCGGTCACAAAAATGAACAACGTAAACCGATGGATACCGATAAATTGCTGTGGGAACGAGTTCACATAGGCCAGTGGTAAGCGAGAGCAATCGTATAAACCGTATTGTTGTTTTAGGTTCGGGAAATGTAGCCGGACATATAGCGAAAGCTCTCGACAAGGTAGCCGACGTGGTGCAGGTGTTCAGCCGCACTGAAAAGAATGCACGCCAGTTATCGGCTCAGCTCAAAAATGCGAGTGCTACATCGAATATAAATTCGATTGTCACTGATGCCGACTTGTATCTTATGGCGCTTAAAGATGACGTTATAGCCGAAACGGTTAAACATTCCCCTGAAACAACCGGGATATGGGTCCATACCTCGGGTAGCGTCCCGGCAAGTGTTTTCGAAGGAATAAAAGAGAGTTACGGTGTGTTTTATCCGCTCCAGACCTTCAATAAAGTAACAGATCTGGATGTCTCCAAAGTGCCTATACTGATCGAAGGTAACTCGAAGGCCACATTTGAATCGCTTTTCGAGCTTGCGTGCCGTATCAGCAAAAAAGTTGAAGCTGCCGACAGCGACAAACGGAAACTTCTTCACCGGGCAGCTGTGTTCGCATGCAATTTCGCCAACTATATGTGGTGTATTTCAGATGATATTCTGAAAGAAGGTGGTTACGACCTGTCGATTCTTGAGCCACTTCTGCGGATGACTCTTGACAATGCCCTCAAATCAGGTGCAAGAGCATCTCAAACCGGTCCTGCACGCCGCGGCGATTTCAACATTATCGAAGAACATGCTTCGTTACTTCCCGAACAGTATGCCGGATTATACCGGATGATTTCTGAAAAAATTAACGATGACTTCAATCAAAGGGGTGAATAAATGAGCAGAATAAATTATGATCTAACGAAAATAAAGGGATTTGTTTTTGACGTAGACGGTGTTCTGTCGCCTTCGACAATTCCTATGAGTATCGATGGAATGCCGATGCGGATGGTAAACATAAAGGACGGTTATGCACTGCAGCTTGCCGTGAAGCACGGATATAAAATTGCGATAATCACGGGCGGAAACACTGAAGCTGTCAGAGTGAGATATGAAGGACTCGGTATAACCGACATCTATCTGAAATCAGCAATGAAACTTCCGGTGCTTAAAGAGTGGATGAATAAAGAGAATCTCTCACCGGATGAAATCGCCTACGTCGGGGATGATATTCCCGATTATGAGTGCATGAAACATGTCGGTCTGTCGGTTTGTCCGTCGGATGCGGCCACTGAGATAAAAGAGATTGCCGGTTACATATCTCCGGTCGTTGGCGGATATGGTGTTGGACGCGATCTGATCGAACAGGTAATGCGTGCCAACGGAGACTGGATGTCGACTGAAAAAGCATTCGGATGGTAAAGACTATAATATCGGATATAATACCGGTTCTGAAAGAGAAAAAGGTTTATCTTGCTTCAGCGTCGCCACGCCGGCGTCAGCTCGTAGCCGATCTTGACATAGATGTGGAGCTTATAGAGCCTCGCGACGTAGATGAGACGTATCCCGATAATATGTCGCCCGAGAGTGTGGCTGAATATATCTCGCATAAAAAAGCTGAAGCTTATCTGCATGACCTGAAGCCCGACAGAATAATAGTTACGGCTGACACTGTGGTGGTTTGTGGTAACGAGGTCCTCGGAAAGCCTCACGGAGGCGTCAATGCGGCCAAAGAGATGCTTAAAAAATTATCGGGCAGAAAGCATAAAGTTGTCACCGGAGTAACGTTAACGACTACGGAAAAGAGTGTATCGTTCTCGACTGTCACTGAGGTTATTTTCGATGAACTGACTGAGGATGAGATAGATTATTATGTTGAGACGTACAAGCCGATGGATAAGGCGGGTGCCTACGGAATTCAGGAATGGATAGGATGTATCGGTATATCGGGGATCAACGGATGTTTCTACAACGTGATGGGGCTTCCGCTGCACGATCTGTTCAAGGAACTGAAGAAGTTCAAGGGGGATGAGTAGTGATGTGGGGGACGAGTAGTGATGTTGGGCATCTCCGAAGCCCTATATCCTTGATTATCAATGCCCCAGGTTGCACCTGGGGTTGGAAATATTGAGCGTCTCCGACGCTGTTAATCGGGGCGTTATATTGGCGGACGCACGAGCCGTGCAATGCGGTTCAAATAAGATGCAAATGGGATAAAAAA
>CAZHHF010000099.1:0-7563 GCA_964531905.1 uncultured Bacteroides sp. | reverse complement strand
AAGCCGGCCAGATGGAGCGAATAGGCCATTTCACGGTCACCGTTCACACCTTTTTCACGGATGATAGCTGCTCTTACGCCGGTTTTCTCGCGACGTCCGGCAGTAAGACCGCGTGCAGCGAGTTTTCCATTGTATTTGCTCGGGAAGCGATAGCGAATCGGCTGTTTCTTGTAATTCTGGAAACGTGCCGCAGCAGGCTCTTCGCCGCTCTGGATTGAGTCGAGCAGATACGACGGAGCGAACCACACGTCACGGAGCGCATCAATATCGAGTTCAGTAGCGTTGCCGTTATGATTGACACGGATAGAGCGACTGCTCGTCGGGCATCCGATTGCAAAGAAGCGTACACCTGCCTGGGTGAGAGTCTTTTCTACGATTTCGGTCCATGTGTCGGAAACCTGGATCACGAGAGCCGGATTCTCAGCGAACATCACTTTTATAAGATCGGCTTCATTGAATCCTTCAGTAGAGATTTCAAGACCGCCGTTCGTATTGGCGAACACCATCTCAAGAAGGGTAGTGGCAAGACCGCCCGCCGATATATCGTGCATCGCCAGAATCGCTTTGCGGTTGACGAGTTTATTTACGGTATTGAATGTTGTTACAAACTTTTCAGGATCAGTGACTGTCGGAGCCTCGCTGCCGATTCGGTTAAGGCTTTGAGCGAAGGCCGAACCACCCAGTTTCAGGCTATCACTTGAGAAGTCTATATAATATAATGTGGATTTCTTGTTTTTGATAACAGGAGAAACAACTTTCTTCACGTCGGAAACTTCACCTGCCGCAGAGATTATCACGGTTCCGGGAGCGTAAACCTTATCGGCACCATACTTCTGAGTCATTGACAGAGAATCCTTACCGGTAGGGATGTTGATTCCGAGTTGAACAGCAAAGTCGCTACATGCTTCAACAGCACGGTAAAGAGCTGCATCCTCACCCTTGTTCTTGCATGGCCACATCCAGTTGGCACTCAGTGAAATACTGTTGATACCTTTCTTAAGAGGCGCACCAACTATATTTGTAAGCGATTCGGCGATTGATATAACCGAACCTTTGGCTGCATCGTTAAGTGCAACCTGAGGTGCATGACCGATTGATGTTGCGATGCCGGCACGACCGTTATAGTCAAGTGCCACAACTCCACAGTCGCTCAACGGCAACTGGATTTCACCCTGACACTGCTGGCGGGCGATGCGACCGGTCACTGAACGGTCAACCTTATTGGTAAGCCAGTCTTTACATGCCACGGCTTCAAGAGAAAGAACATCACGCAGATACTCCTCGAATTTCTCCTGGCTGTAATCTACTTCGTTATATTTGAGATTCACAGTAGTGTCGTGCATGTAGGTCTTGGGAGAGTTACCGAACATATCGGCTAGTTCGAGATCGATCGGTTTTACTCCGTTTTTATCTTCGAACACGAATTTTGAATCATCGGTAGTTTCTCCTACAACATACATCGGAGCGCGTTCGCGCTGTGCGATTCTCTCTACCAACGGTATATCTTCAGGCTTGATAACCATACCCATTCGTTCCTGGCTCTCGTTACCTACGATTTCCTTGTAGCTCAGAGTGCGGTCACCGATGGGGAGTGCCGAAAGATCGATATGTCCGCCGGTAGCTTCAACAAGCTCCGACAATGCGTTCAGGTGACCTCCGGCTCCGTGGTCATGGATCGATACGATCGGATTCACTCCGCTCTCAGCAAGCGCACGGATCACATTTGAAACACGTTTCTGCATTTCAGGATTGGCACGTTGAACGGCATTAAGCTCAATAGCGTTGGCATAGCGTCCGGTTTCAACCGACGATACTGCACCTCCGCCCATACCGATACGGTAATTGTCGCCACCCATCAGAACAACCTTCTCTCCGGGAGTGGGGATGCCTTTTATTGCATCACGTTTAGCTGCGAAACCGACACCGCCGGCAAGCATTATAACCTTGTCGTAGGCATAAAGACGTCCATTCTCATCATGCTCGAAAGTAAGAAGTGAACCACAGATGAGCGGTTGTCCGAATTTGTTACCGAAATCGCTGGCTCCGTTCGATGCCTTGATAAGGATCTCGGCCGGAGTCTGATATAACCATACGCGTGGATTAGTCATCAGCTCCCATCTGTGTTCGGGTGAGAGACGGGGATATGAGGTCATATATACCGCAGTTCCGGCGATCGGAAGACTCGCTTTACCACCGCCGAGACGGTCGCGTATTTCACCACCTGTTCCTGTCGCAGCACCGTTGAAAGGCTCCACTGTGGTGGGAAAATTATGTGTTTCGGCTTTCAATGAAATTACGGTGTCAAGATCGGAAACCTCGAAATAGTCGGGACGATCGGGATTCACCGGAGCGAATTGCTCTACCTTCGGACCTTTGATGAACGCTACATTATCTTTGTATGCCGATACCAGTCCGTTGGGATTCTCTTGTGAAGTACGCTTGATAAGCTTGAAAAGCGATGTCGGTTTCTCTTCGCCGTCGATCACGAACACTCCATTGAAAATTTTATGACGGCAGTGTTCCGAATTAACCTGAGAGAAACCGAATACCTCACTGTCGGTAAGGGGACGGCCGAGTTTCTTGGACAGCTGACGCAGATACTCTTCCTCCTCCTGGCTCAGAGCGAGTCCTTCGGCATTATTATATTCTGTAATATCATCGATATGGATTATCGGGTCGGGAGTCTTGTCGATAGTGAAAACGCGACTGTTCAATCCTTCGTAAATGCGTTGGAGCATCTTATCGAAAACCGGATTGGCGTCGCGTGTGTAAAAGAATTGTTCTATTCGTGTGATTCCCTCGAGTCCCATGTTCTGGGTTATTTCTACCGCGTTTGTACTCCACGGAGTCACCATCTCGCGTCGGGGTCCGATGAATGTACCGCGGACCGATGTTGACGAAAGGGGTTTTGCGCCTCCAAAGAGCCATGTCAAACGCTCTTTTTCCGACTCATTGAATCGATGGTCCGATTCTACTGCATATATCAGTTCGGATCCTTTTTTGAAAAATGTTACCATGCGTTCTTTTACCTTATTTTGAAATAGGCTAAACATCGGGAAATGTGATTAGACCCGAAGCCGTTGCAAAAATACAAAAAATATCCCTTGCAGAGAAAAATTTATGCTAATAATACTTGACTGGCGATATAATATTTCAATCTTTTTTCTGCAATATATCCTTTCTATATAAAGTAACGGAATTTTGAGTTTCGCTCAGGGAGTAAAATTTGGGAATATCAGTGTTTTTGTATAGCTTTGTAATAAATAGCACATCTCGATATGAAAAAGAATCTATGTATACTTCCTGCAGTAGCTGCTATTCTCCCTGCAGCGGCGCAGAATCCCGATGCCCGACCCAATATTATACTTTTTATGGTCGACGATATGGGGTGGCAGGATACTTCTGTTCCATTTACGCCTGATACTACGGCCTATAACCGCACATTCCTTACTCCCAATATGGAACGGCTTGCAAATTCCGGAATGAAATTCACGCAGGCTTATGCGTCAGCCATAAGTTCGCCTTCGAGATGCAGTCTTTTCACCGGAGCCAATGCCGCGCGTCATGGAGTAACGAACTGGACTCTCAATCGCGATCAGACTACCGATGAACATAACGACACTATCGCTCCCGCTGCCGATTGGAATTTCAACGGCGTCCAACGCGTGCCAGGTATAAACAACACCTTCGTAGGTCCATCGTTTGTTCAGGAACTCAAAGATTCGGGCTATCATACTATCCATGTGGGTAAGGCTCACCTCGGAGCCTTCGATACTCCCGGAGAGAATCCGCATCACTGGGGATTCGAAGTGAATGTTGCAGGGAGTGCTATAGGAGGACTCGCGACCTATCTCAGTGAGAAAAATTTCGGTCACGACGATCAGGGAAACCCAACATCGAGGTTCGCTATCGAAGGACTGGAAAAATACTGGGGAACAGGAACATTTGCCACCGAAGCTCTCACCTTAGAGGCGCTCAAGGCTTTGGATCAGGCAAAAAAGTACAATCAGCCGTGGTTTCTTTACATGGCTCACTATGCCGTGCATGTGCCTATCGACCGCGACCCGCGATTTTATCAGAAACATATTGACCGCGGACTCCAACCGAAAGATGCCGCTTACGCATCGCTTGTCGAAGGTATGGATAAGAGTCTCGGTGACTTGCTCGACTGGGTGGATGCCAACGGTGAAGCCGACAATACGATAATAATCTTCATGAGCGATAATGGAGGACTTGCTGCACATCCGGGATGGCGTGACGGCGAGATTCATACTCAGAATGCGCCTCTGTCATCGGGCAAGGGATCGCTTATGGAAGGTGGTATACGTGAACCGCTTATAGTTCGTTGGCCTGGACATACGACTCCCGGATCACAATGCGATTCATATCTGATTATTGAAGATTTTTATCCCACGATAACGGAAATGGCGGGAATTGATCCCGCGACATCCAATCATTATGGTCACACTATCGATGGAATAAGTTTCGTACCGATGATTGACGGGACCGCCGATACCTCGACCGATCGTGCGCTTATCTGGAATTATCCGCATGTATGGGGCCTGTCGGGACCCGGTATCGATCTTAGCTGCTCTATCCGTAAAAACCGATGGAAACTGATCTACAACTACGCCGATCATTCCAAAATGCTCTTTGATATAGAAAACGATCTATCCGAAAGAGATAATTTAGCAGCAGAACATCCCGATGTAGTGAAGGCACTATCAACCGAGCTTGGAGAACGTCTGCGTGCTGTCGGTGCCGGTCGACCTTCAGTTAAAGCTACAGGAGAACCGTGTCCGTGGCCCGATGAAGTTTAAACTGTGATTTTTGCATATCAAAGCGTGAATTTCAAGATTTTTTCATACATTTGTCAATGTTGAATTTTTATAAATATAAATGATTATGTATCAGAAACAAGTTTCTTTTCAGGATGCTGTAACAAGAGCATTGAAGTTCAATTATTGCAACTTCGGAGGACGTGCCTCACGTTCCGAGTATTGGTGGTTTATTTTATTTGAATTTATAGTAGGCGCAATTATCGGTATTGCTTTCTCATTCAATTCAACCGTATGTGAGACTATGAGCGGCATTGTGAATCTCGCATTACTGTTGCCGGGACTCGGACTTGCTGTGCGTCGTCTGCATGACATAGGCAAATCGGCTTGGTGGATCTTTATTGTGTTTATTCCGCTTGTGGGCTGGATCATATACCTTGTGTGGATGTGCAAGGATAGCGAACCTTATCCCAACATGTACGGTCCTGTTCCCAACATGGCAGAATAATTCATTTAGAAAAAGGTATAATAAATGCCGGCATCAGATTTCCCGATGACCGGCATTTATTTTTTACGTTATGATCTGACGGTTATCCGATCTTCTCAAGGATGTAACGCTCGGCATCGATAGCTGCGCGACAGCCTGTTCCGGCAGCTGAGATCGCCTGACGGTAGCGCGGATCGGCAACGTCGCCTGCGGCAAAGATACCTTCGATATTTGTAGCAGTAGTTCCGTTGTGAGTTACGATGAAACCGGCATCATCAAGTTCGATGTACTGTTTGAACACTTCGGTATTCGGGTTGTGACCGATAGCGAGGAAGAATCCGTCGATTGCGATATCAAAGATCTGTTCTTTATCGGTTCCTTTATTTTCGATAAGCTTAGCACCTTCCAGGAATTCTTCACCGAAAAGGCTCAGTGTGTTGCAGTTGAACAGAACGGTGATGTTCTCTTTTTGAAGAACGCGTTCCTGCATTACTTTAGAAGCACGGAGGAACGGTTTACGAACAATCAGATATACTTTCTTCGCGATAGAGCTTAGATACATGGCTTCCTCGCAAGCAGTGTCACCGCCACCTACAACGGCAACAGTGCGACCGCGATAGAAGAAACCGTCACATGTGGCGCAAGCCGACACACCCATACCGCTGTATTTCTGTTCATCGGGCAAACCGAGATAACGGGCCGATGCACCTGTAGCGATAATAACAGTATCGGCTGTAACGGTATCTCCATTGTCGACTTTTACAGTGAACGGGCGTTTGCTGAAATCAACTTCTGTAATAAATCCTCGGCGAAGATCAGCACCGAAACGCTCGGCCTGAACGCGGAGATCCTCCATAAGCTGTGTGCCATGCACACCTTCGGGGTAACCGGGGAAGTTTTCTACTTCAGTAGTGATGGTGAGCTGTCCGCCCGGCTGATTTCCCTGATAGAGAATGGGGGAGAGGTTAGCGCGTGAAGCATAGATAGCGGCTGTGTAACCGGCAGGACCTGATCCGATGATAAGACATTTGGTTTTATAATCTGCCATATTCTTTTTAGATTTTAGGTTAAAAATGTTAATTATCTTAAGTCAATTATCTCAGCCCCAGGATAACGGGACTGATTGAATTTAAATTCTGATGCAGGAAGCGTTTTCCCTTGCTGGAACTTGTCAACGTTTACGGTAATGATTCTACCGTCAACCGTCATTACAAGTTTGATAGGGAAATTAGTTGCTGAATTGAAAGTAACAACAACTTTACTGATATTGTATTTCCCCGGAGTTTTAGGCGTATATTCCACGCAGTCGGTTCCTTGTGGAGATTTGAGTAACCGTCCCGAAAAATTAGACCGGAGCGTTGAAATAAAACTCAGCGGATTTATTTCGGCAAGTTCCTCGGGCGTGGGTTCCGACAGGTTGACTTCGTTTGTAGCGGTAGACAGGACCCATAAGTCTTTACCGTCGTACCACGTAGTCGCTTCCGAAGAAGTTATTATAAATCGGTTCTTGGAGATAGTGATAGAACCTTTGGTAGTATTGCTGCCCGACTTCGCGGTAAACTCCGATTTAATAGATGGAGCTGAATTAATCTTCTCGATCGCAGCCACGGTCACTTTCTCGGCGCTGTTTTTCGCCGATGTCACATTGATTGTGATACATAGAAGGAAAATGGTTAATATATGTCGGGATATGATTCTCATAATTTGATTTTTATATTTTGTCAAACAGGTGTTCGAGAGCCATCGGATCAAGCAGCACCTGACGCGGTTTACCACCCATCGAAGGTCCGACAATACCGGCGGCCTCCATCTGATCCATGATTTTACCCGCACGGTTGTAACCTATCGCATAACGGCGCTGAAGCGACGAAGTAGATGCTGTACCTGACTGAACAATCCATTGTGCGACTTCTTCAAAGAGCGGATCGCGGTCAGCGACTGCCGAAACATTTCCACCCTGTGCATTTTCAGGGATATATTCAGGCAGATAATATGCGTGGTCATATCCGGGCTGCTCATTTATTATCCGGCACATTTCCTCTACTTCTGATGTCGAAATAAAGGCGCATTGAACACGTTCGAGTGTGCCGTTCTGTGAAATCAGCATATCACCTTTACCGATAAGCTGATTGGCACCCGGACGGTCAAGAATCGTTTTACTGTCGATTCCCTGGGCTACCTTGAAGGCCATACGGCCGGGGAAGTTCGCTTTGATCACACCGGTTATAACGTTAGTTGACGGACGCTGTGTGGCAATAATCATGTGCATACCCACCGCTCTCGCTTTCTGTGCGATAC
>CAZHHF010000098.1:0-7588 GCA_964531905.1 uncultured Bacteroides sp. | reverse complement strand
AGGATCAAGCGACTCGTTCCAAACTTTGTTATTGTCAGCAACATTCTCATAACTATCCTGACAGGCGGTTAACAAACCTGCTATTGCAATGAAAGAGGCTGCGAAATATTTTGTTGTCATCATTTTTTCAAATGGTCTTTAAACTAATTATTTGATGTTGGGATTAGCGGCCTGTATTACGGAACGAACGTGAGGATACACAAACTCAGGATTGAAGTAATCGTTCTGAACGTTCTTTATACCGACACATGCGACTTCGGCATTAATGAGCCATGAGGCGAAGCCGTCAAGAGCATAGCCACCGTTTGAGAAGTAACCTGTAGTATTATCGTTGGGATCGGCACTGGTGTAAGTCGACATCATTCCAAGACGATCGGCAGGCACACCGTCAACGCTGGCGAGTGTTAGATAATAAGTAAACAGATTTGCGTTGGTAGCATCGAGACCCTGACGTACAAAAATCATGTTGAACTCACCCAGCAGATCCTTATCCTCGATATTCTGAGGCAAACCTAAGAAATCATATCTGAGAGACGGATTACGCTTATGCCAGTCGCGGGCCGCACCGAGGAAGATAAGCTGCTGTGCGCGGTAATCTTTTAGTTCGGCACCGGTAAGATGCGTAGTTGCCTTACCGTCAAATGCAAACATTACACCGTCGAGATTTTTATCAGCCGCATATTTGAGACCGGTTGAAAGATGCTCCAGAGTAAAATCCTCAAAAGAAGGATCAGCCAATTCGGCGAGTTTTTCTGCCAGTTCGGCTTTAACGGCTTCATTAGCGGCGTCATCGCGAAGTGAGTAAGCAAGTTCAAGATCAGAACGTTGTTTTGCCATATCCTCGCAAACAGCCGTATGAGCGGCACGGATAGCATCGAAATCGAGCTGATAGATCACTTGCATTCCTTTCTCGGAACGTACGCGAGCTACATCAGCAAGAACCTGAGGATGAATCTCGTTGGGAGTCGAGAGGACCAGAACGTCAATCGAATCAGGTAGCGAAGTCACACGCTCGCTTTGATTAAGAGGACCGTTTTCTGATAGAGATACCCAGGCATAAACCAGTTTATGTGGCTTCGCACGGTAAGCGCGGAGTGAAGCCAGATATTCCTGATAATTAGGAGCATCCTCTATAGTTGAGTAATTGATATCGATATGCTCGGGTTCGGTCCAGTCATCACAAGCGGTAAATGAGAGAGCCGCCGCTGTGACTGTTAGAGTCATAAATAGATTCTTGATTTTATTATTCATAATTAAGAATTTATTAAACGAATGATTTATTAGATATTATAATCCCGGCTTGCAAGCCCACCACAGTTTGGTTGCCCAGTTGTCGGGTCCTTTAAGATAGTCTGATACAGCTTGCTGCACGTTCTGAAGATTATCGGTATATTCAGCCGAAGGATAAGGAAGTCGCTGCGGTCCACGGTTGATGTCAACTTCCGAAGCACCGCTGAAAGCAACCGGAATAAGGAAGGGATAACCCGTACGACGATAGTCGGCCCAAGCCTCGTTACCTAATTTCCAGTTGGCTATCCATTTCTGGGTTATGATCTTCTGTTGTTTCTGCTCGGCAGTGAGGCTTTCATCCCACTTGATGGTTACAGCAGGAATTGTACCGTTCCAGGGATTCAGTCCGGTAGGATCATAGAACTGTGCCGGCACTGAAGTAGCGTCATTGATATAATCATCGGCTTTGTCGGCCACACCATAATCGGCCATAGACAAACGAATACCGTTATTATAGAAGTCGGCTGCACTGCCTCCCATATCCCATCCGAACACTGCGGCACCTTCTGCACGAAGGAAGCTGACTTCGGCTGCATTCATCCACAGGGCCGGAGTATTACCGGGAAGGTTGATGTCAGAGAAGTTCACACTCCACGACGTGTTAAATGTCTGCCATCCGCGACGTATACCTATATATTCACAGCTTACACCTTGAGGCGACTTCAGCCAGTTTCCATCTTCATCCTTGAACGGCTGCGGCTGAGTGCTATAGCTTGCGCTGGGAAGGCCTGATTCAGTTATATACATAGGTGTGCGGGGATCATTGTAGCCATTGAGGTAGCAAGCTATCTCGGCTGACGGGCGAGAGTCATGGGCATTGTACATGATCGCCGTACGCATTGAGTTGGTTGAAGTCTGGTAATTGTTCCAGGTGGCATTCTGAGCGTTGTTTTCAATCACTCCCCCATTGGCAGGATCGAGTGCATCTTCTGCCATCTTCTTAGCCAGAACAGGATTTGCATAGGAGATACGCATTGCAAGACGCAGCTGTAACGAGTTGCAGAAACGTACCCAGTTGCTCACATCACCGCTATATACTTTGTCTACCAGAGGACTGAGTACGGCTGTAAGATTATCCAACAGAAGCCGGCGTGATGCAGCCAGTTCCTCGAAGAACTTGTTGTACACCTCTTCTTGAGAATCATAAGGAGTCTTTACTGCACCTTCAAAACCGATGGCACTGTAAGGTATTGGACCATAACAGTCGGTTACGCGGTCCATAGCAGCGACTTTTATGATATTGGCAACTGCAATAGGAACTACCTCACCGGTCTGTTCGCAGTAACCTTCGATCATTGAGATATTAGTGTATAATGTAGAGATGATTTTCGAATCCTTGAGGAAAACCGATGTCCAGTTATCAGGGGCGTTATTATGCACGTATGAATTAGTGAAGTCAGCACCGTCTGAAAAATAGCCTCCAAGAGTTCCGCCGAGCAGACAGTCAACAAACTGCGTACAGTTCACATCTGATGGAGTTACGGTCGAACAGATATTATTCATCGATGATACCAGAGCGAAGCCGTCGGCCGACAAATCGCCCGGTTCTGACTGATTTGAATTGATGTTCAGATAATCTCCGGTACAGGAAGATGTTACGAGGGCCAGAACACCAATCGCCATTATATTATTATATAGAGATTTCATTTTAAGGCAATAGATTAAAAATTGAACTTGACGTTGAACCCAAATGAGCGTAGCGAGGGCATCATGAAGTTATCGATACCCTGGAAATAGTTTCCGGCAGAAGCGACTGATTCAGGGTCGTAGGGAGCTTTACAGTAGATCATCCATAGGTTACGGCCTACAAGCGATACATTGATGTCGCAGACATTCGCCAGTTTCGCGCGGGGGATTGTGTAACCTATTGTAACATCCTGAAGTCGCAGATTGGTTGCCGAATATGTGTAGAACTGAGGAACTGTCTCACCGCCGGCTACGAGCGAATACCACTTTTCAGGATCGACCTGATCGCCACCGTTCAGTTCTACATAACCTAAGTCACGTGCGGCTCCTGTTGCAGCTGACACACCGTAATAGTCAAGAACTGCTTGTGTGCGTGAGTAAACAATACCACCGAAACGGGCAGCAAGCATAAAGCTGGCCGAAAGGTTTTTATAACGGAAAGTATTGTTCGATGCCAGATTACCCTTCGGAAGAACCGAACCTAATTTGATAGGATTGTCAGCTACGGTTGCTGTCGCACCGTTACCGGCAGGATCAACATAGATATTTCCATTTGAGTCGTGTTTAACATCGAGTACCGAATATAAGTCACCCATTGTGCCGCCTTCACGCAAGATAAAACGTGTGGCTCCTACCTGATTGTCTGACATAACGAGCTGATCGATATTGAGTTTCTCGCCTGTGATAGGATTGTAGGCATTGCGTCCCAGTTCTACGATCTTGTTCTTATTGAACGAATATGTCATATTTGATGTCCATGTGAAGTTACCCCAGGTTTTGTCAAAGCCGAGCGCGAACTCCATACCCCAGTTGCGGATATTACCGGTCTGGATATAAATCTTTGAATATTTACCGACAGGAATATTGGGATTAAAAGTCTGATTGTAAGTATCTGCACGATACCAGGTGGCATCTAAAGTGACATTATTGAACAAACGGAAGTTCATACCGGCTTCCCATGATTTGGTTCGTTCAGGAAGAAGGTTGTCGACAGGATACTGTGTAAGAACCGACCATGTTCCGTTATTCCACTCATAGCGGGGATTGGCGATATAACGCTGGAAAGCTGTACCTACCGATGCCCATGAAGCTCTGATTTTCCAGAACGAGAGATATTCGCGGGGAATACTCATACCGGCATCATCAAACAGCTGGGTCATCAGCACCGATAAACCTACCGATGGATAAAAGAAGCTTGACTTCTTTGAGTTAGGACCGGCAAGAGCCGATGGCCAGTCGTTACGGCCTGTCAGGGTCAAGTAATAAGTACCACGGAATCCGAGATCGACAGAAGCATATATAGACTGTGTCTGTTCGCGCCACATTTCCCATGATTTCTTTGCGTTTGCCGATATATTGTTTATCGAGAAAAAGTTTGTGAGCAACGCATTCTGACCGGGGAAGTTCTCTGAACCGTCGGGTATACCGCCGCGGTTGTCGATGGCATCGTAGCGCATATCGCTGATTGATCCACCGAGATTGGCTTTAAGACTCCAGTCGCTACCCCAGTCTTTTGAGTAAGATACGAGGAAATCCGCATACAGTTGTTTCTCCTTATAATTGGTTTCTCCATAGTAACCACGTTCAGAGTTATCCGAAAGAGTTCCGATAGTCGAGGCATATCGCTTGTCGGTCGACTTAGTGTAGGAATTATCTATGCGTACGCGACCGCTTACTGTAAGATTAGGCATAATCTGATATGACAGCTGAGCGCCGAGCATATAACGATCCTTTGATGTCTCGCGAAGATTACGGTAGTTCACCCAATAAGGATTCTGAACAGTGAGGCTGTAGTCGCCATAACGCCAGTTCTGAGTCGAAATTTTACGACCGGGATTATATAGCTCGTAAGCGCGTACTTCACTCCAGTCATTACCGCGTGGGAACAGATAAGCACCTACGATAGGGTTCATATATGTACCCTGGTTTACCATATTACGGTCAGTCTGGTTTATATAGCTTGCGTTAAGGTCCAGAGTCATTTTATCATTGAGGAATTTGGACGTATTACGCAGAGTGAAGTTGTATCGGTTATAACGGTCGTTCGGAACAATACCTTTCGAGTTGACTGCGGCTGCCGATGCATAAGTCTGGTTATTGTTGTTACCGGTTGAAAGAGTTAACGAGTTAGTTGCTACGAAACCGGTACGCAGATAATCGCTTGCGATATCATAACCATAGTTATTATAGGGAGTTAGTCGTTCACCCCAGCTATATGATGAGGTAGGATCCATAGCGCCGTTCTGACCTGCTCCATAGCGATTCTGGAAACGAGGAAGAATCCACGCACGGTTCCACTCGAGATTTGAACCGAAAGTTACTTTAGTCTTGCCGGCCTGTCCCTTTTTAGTAGTGATGACGATAGCACCGTTGGCTGCATCCGAACCATAGAGAGCGGCAGCAGCTGCACCGGTAAGAACCGACATCGTTTCAATATCATCAGGGTTGATGTCTGCGATAGGCTCCGTAGCACCTGCTGAACCGAATGCATCGGAATCACCTTCAGAACGAGGAGCGCGCATAGGCATTCCGTCGACCACATACAATGCGTTTGAAGACTGCATGATCGATTTCGTACCACGCATCACAACCTTTGATATACCGCCTGTACCCGATGACGATGCGTTGATATTCACACCGGCTACTTTTCCGGCAAGCGAATTAACAAAGTTTGCATCTCTGTTGGTTGTGAGTACATCACCATTAAGTTCCTGAACATTGTAGGAGAGTGATTTTTTCTCACGCTTGATACCGAGAGCCGTTACCACAACCTCATTGAGAGTCTGAGTATCGGGCAACATGTTAAAATCGACTTTATCCGATTCATTAACCTTTACCTCAGTAGGCTTGTAACCGATGTACTTACATTCAACAACCGGATTAACTTCCGTGGTCTCAAGCGTATAGTTACCGTCCATATCGGTACTGACAACTGTATTGGAACCTTTGATGCGGACTGTTGCACCGATCAGCGGCTCTCCGGCTTCATCAAGAATCACACCGCTAATAGTGCGCTTTTCACCATTTTCTGTAGCCTTTCTTCCCGTTGACTTGTTAGTTGTGTGCAGATAAATTACATTGTCCTTTATGACATAACTTATCGATGTGCCATCAAAGAGCTTCTTTAACGCTTCCTTAATGTTGTCATCTTTAAGAGTCACCTCTTTGACCGACATGGTTGAAATCTCGTCGTCATAGAAGAACTTGTAATCCGACTGCTTCTGGATGTCGCTGATAACCTCACTTAGTTTAGTGTCAGCTCCGGTGGTTAGTGTAACCCCGGCGTTAGCCATGAGTGACATGGCGAGTAATGCTCCGCATAATAACGGACGTGGCTTTTGTTTTAATGTAATTTTAAACATTGAACTTGTGATATGATTAGTTTTTCATTCTTCCTAATTAGATGTTATTGAATAAACACACATCGAGCTATAACTACTTACACATAGTATAACTTTTTTTTCAAAAAAAAAACGCCGATTGATTTTCGGTACAATAGAGCTGAGAATTAGTATGACAGGCGATTGTATATGCACGCCCGTATAACAACCATAACGATCGTTTAAAACCAAACTGCTGAAGCCGGTAATATGCTACAGATCACTACGGTTACTTATAACCACGGTTGTACCATCGATCTTATATTCAATAGGTAAGGTATGCGATAATTGCTTAAGGGTAGAATCGATTTTGTCATAGTACACGGTCACACCGGAATAAGTACGCGCACTGTCAACATTACCGATCACCTTTATATTCTGAGGATAAAGCTGGGTAAGGATATTGGCGATCTCTTTAATCGAAGCATTCTCGAATGGGATTATCCGGTCATGCCATGCCGCATCAATACCGGCATTAGTCTCAACTACGGTCAGATTACCGGTCAAGATATTATAATCCGCTTTCTGCCCCGGAACTAAAACTACTCCCTCTTTAGTATTATTTATAGCACACACTTCAACCGAACCCTTGATCAGGCTCACATTATTCTCTCCCGATTCATTACTGTTAAAATTGAATTCAGTACCCAGTACCTTTATATTAAGGTGATGACCTTCCACAATAAACGGATGCTCTGCATCATGAGTAACCTCAAAGAAACCCTCACCCGACAAACTCACTTTACGGACTTTCGCAAATGTTTCGGGATACTTCAGTTCAGAGCCGGTATTCAAATATACTTTAGTTCCATCTGGTAATACCACCGACTGACTCTCATTCAAAGCTACAACTTTCAGCATTCTTACATCCGGAGTAAAGAATAAGAATATCGAGACAACAGCTATTACCACTACCGTTGCAGCAACCGACATCCAGCGATAAATCGACTTTCGCGAATATTTTTTCACTATGAGTTGATCTTCTAAAATCCGTTGCTTGATCTTACCGGATACCCGACGCATTGCATCTGAGTCATCATTAAGGCAACTTGCATGCATTGCCAGTTGCTCCAGTTCGAACAACTCTTTCGCGTTTTCATCCGATTCATCAATCCACTCCTTTACAAGAGCTAATTCCTCGTCCGAACAAGAGTTATTGATGAATTTAATTAATATATCCTTAGACATTTCTACCATAATTCGTTCTGTTATTAAACATATATATCAACAAA
>CAZHHF010000097.1:0-7592 GCA_964531905.1 uncultured Bacteroides sp. | reverse complement strand
TTAATAGGCTGAAACTGAGGTTCAACGAAAAAGTGTTACTGTAAAATGGGGATGGTCGGTCGGAATTAACGCGGGTTTTAACAATTTATCGGTTGTGTATCAGGGGTATGGGTGTTGAGTTTAACGGAAGTTAAAGTTGGTGTGCGATGGTTTTGGAGGGTATGTTGGGCATCTCCGAAGCCCATATTTGTGGTGGAATTTGGGGTTGTGTATGTTATGCGTCTCCGACGCAGTCAATCGTGTGGTTATTGGTGAAGGTTATTGGACACGGCTGCTCCACGTAGCAGCCCTACAATATACTGGTTATCAGTGTATTGGTGGCGGACGCACGAGCCGTGACGTCCCTACTCTTCGGATGAAATAATCACAAAGGGCTGACTCCTGCAATAGGTGCCAGCCCTTATTCTAGATATCCTAAAAAAGTTTTATCGGACAGCAGTATTTAATTATACTTTTTCAAACTGATCTTTGCCTACTCCACAGACGGGACAAACCCAATCTTCGGGAAGATCTTCAAATGATGTTCCGGGCGGAATTCCGTTCTCGGGATCACCTACTGCGGGATCATATTCCCACTGACATACTTCGCATACATACTTATCTTTATCCATAGTCTATATTATTTAATTAGTTAATATACATTAATATATTAGAGGTTATGAACTTCTAACCGTCTACATAATTAGAACGCGACAAGTATCAGGATTGTTCACTGCATTATATAAAAAACGACGGTGTGTCATAATAGGTCATCTGCGGTGTTGCTATCGGAATTCGACTTCAGTCACATACTACATGTATGCTCCTTTCAGTCTCATCCTCAGCGCCTTGCATCTGACCCATCCTGACAAACCTTAAGGGGCTGAATCAAAATGTTTAATTTTGACACAGCCCCGATTCATCGATTATGATATTACTATCAGTTTACCACGCGGATAACTTTTTTAGACACTCCATCGATATAGAGTCCTGAAACAGGGTTAACCACTCTCCTGCCCTGAAGATCATATAGAATTGCATCGGCGGACAGGTCTTCAACCGGGATTTCTTCTATAGATGCTCCAGGATCATCGCCAATAACTACCGGGATATCAGCGTCGGTATCAGCAATGATGTAGGCTGAGTTAGGTGCTGCCTGAGAAGCATCTACTTTATGGAAATAGAATCCATCGGGTGTACTAATCATCTCATGACGCGCCGGAGCATTGACGTTCTTAACATTAGTACCTATCATTGCCGTTGGTACGGATGCCTCGACATATTCCACAGGAATATTTACGGTAGAATTGCCTGAAAGTGTTTTGAGGATAAAAGGAACTGAAGCCGGGATATGGCCGGTGAGTTCTTTTGCATAAGCCTTGCCATCGGTTATGCCTGTTACGGTATAGGCCTTGCACGATGACGGAAGGTTGATTCCACACGGAAGAACGAGCGCACGGTAACCGTTGGCATCGGTTGTAACGGGAATCTCCTTCACTTCCTCAAGATACCATTTTTCAGGATCCTCAGCGAAAGCATAGCCAACGAGTTCGGCATAACCGGAGACGGTCAGCCATCTCTTATTAGGTTTATCGTTGAAGATAAACAGACGGTTAAAATCATCGTCGCGTTCAATAGTATAAGAGTAGGCATTGTCGGCAGTCACCATCGACATGCGTGTGCTATGCTGGCTTTCACCAAACCACTGACCAAGCGCACTAACCTCAAATTTAGCCGCATAGGGATCATTTTCGGGTTTGACAATACGGAATATGGCGAGATCTTCAGCATAGGAAGATGACGCAGATCCTACTGCCGGCTGCTGAAGCTGACGGGTTCGCAATACATTCTCATCGGTTAGACTAAGAACGTTGTTCATGCTGGATGCTGTAGGACGGGCGAAGTTTCTCAACCGATAGTAGATGTTACTCTTTGGAAGAGCTGACAGACGGGCTACATTATACAACGAAGTTATTTCGTCCAACGTATAGCCATCGGGAGCATCAAGCGCTTTCTTAAGTTCAGTAAGATCATAGGTACCGGCATAGTTTTTCAACCCGTCGGCATCAACTGCTTCAGCCTTACGAACAAATTCGCGGTAAGTGTCAAGCACACCTGCGCGTCCGGCAGCGATTTTTTCTTCAATCTCGAGATTTTCCTGATCGGAAATTTTTCGTGACGTGTGTTCCTGAATAAGGAAAGTACACCCGAGCGAAGTAGCAGAGGTTGCGGTTATGTCGTCCATAAAAAGAACTTTATCGAGATTGGACTTGTCCCATCCGAGTAATGCTCCACCGCAATCAATCACCCATCGGTTAATGCTTTCCGCTTTCAACAGCACAACATCGACAGGTTCAGAAGTGAAGACCGCGTTACTTTCTGAATCGGCTTTCACAAAGCTCTTTGATGCGAGGTTATAGAGATAGTAGTTCTTCTCTTTTTCAGAATAATGGATAGCCCAAAGTAGAGGATCATCAAGCACGCCACCAGTCGTTGTCTGAACATTTTCAGATCCTTCGTTATAGGTAAGTATTCCTATTCCCGAAGAAGAGAAGCGTATCAACTGATAGGATGCACTATTGTTAATGTCCTTTTGCGAATCAATCACATTGTCGGCTGTGGCATAATTGAAACAGGCCGATGCTGCAATCATGCAGGAAAATGATATATATTTTTTGAACGATTTCATAGGTCTGTCATATTAAATCAATTATCGTTAGGTAAAATGGGACGATCATTAGGAATATTCGGAGCATCAAACGAGGGATGATCGCAATAGCTGATCTTCTTGAGCATTTCATCGGAAAGTGGCTTAAGAACTCCCTGACGTTCAAGTTCGAACATATCTTCCTTAAATTCATCGTACATGGCTTCGGTCATTACATAATACTGGATACCATAATCGCCCTGCTCGATAGCCGCAACAGTGAAGACTCCCCATCGGTCAAAGTAGTTCCACAGGTTATATCCCGTAAGACGTGAAGCCTTGCGAACGAAGTTAAGGATCGCGGGAGCCGAGTTATTGGTCCACTGAAGCACTACCCCTGTTGGAATATAGTTATGAGTATTCCATACGCTCTCAGGGAAACGGGTCTGGAATTCGGGAATCTTATTATTCTTGTTTCCGTTGAATATCGATGCGATAAGTTCATATTTATCAGCCTCTCCCTGTTTTTCGATCTGAGATCCTGACGGATCATCGGTCTGGCGAAGTGCTTCAAACAGATCGGGCCAGAGATCGGGTTTATAGTCTTCGGGAAGACGGTCGGACTGCTTTTCCGAGAAGTAATACTGCAAGTTAACATACGGCGCGAGGATCAACTCTCCATTAGAGCTTGAATATGCTTCTATTGCATTGAGTGCCGTTTTAGGATTTTCAGAACGCAGAGTCGGAATCAGCGGCTGGTTGATTGCAAACTGCTTGATTTCATCGTTATAGCTGAATGAGATATTATTATTTTCAGCGGCCTTTTTAGCATCGGAACGACATGCCATCACTATACCGTCGGTATTAGCGGTCTTGGTTTCGCCGCTTGCATTCGGGGCGGTTACAGTGCGGTCGTAGTTATCATCGAGGAAGATTCGGGGAGCAGTCTGTTTCCATTTATTTGAGGGATAACGTCCTCGATATCCGGTATTGTTAATTTTATATCCCATGTGAGCTACGTTGTAGGCCGAGAAGATATTATTGGTAACTTCGGCCATACCGGTCCATTTGAAGTAGGGCGACATCTGATGCTGATGACCCCATTCGTGTGAGAGTCCCCATATAGCATCATCGTCACTGAACATAAGCACATCGGGGTTACAAACTCGATTCTGTGTATCGTATTTAAATGTGACACCTCGCCCACCCTGATACATATAGTAGTCATAGTTCACATAGGCCAGAGTGGTGTTGGTAGGTACACGGTTGTATTTTTCAAAACCGAGTAGACGGTGTTCCCACATAATTAGCTGATCGAGCAGATTCATGTAGCGGACATACTGTCCTTTAGTATAGATCTTGAGTGCCTGTACTTCCCACACAGAATGAACACGTGTTCCCAAAAGATCAATGCACGGATAGACGGTGTTCTCGAGAATCTTCTCGTTTTCGGCATTTGAATTGCTTGAACGAAGAACTCCGTTTACAAGACCTCCGATAATGTGAACCGTAACATCGGAAGCTGTGCCATCGGCAAGACCGTCGGTATCAAAGTTCTTGATATAGGCGAGTGCCATATCGGAATCGTTGATGTCGATTACGTTTATACCGTTATGGAGCGAGTAGCTTTCATCGTAGACGTAGTATTTGACCTCTTTGTTATTTTCGGTATATGGCTTGTGACCATACCAGTGTGTCAGGTTGAGTTGAACAGAACCCTTGTTTTCAGAAATACCGGATACCATCACCACGTATTTTCCTTTACTCATAACAACACCTGTTGCACCCTGAGTGCGGTCGTAATATTTTCCGGGAGCATTCCATTCTTCCGACAAATCGAATACATCTTTATGGGGAGCATGTGTACTCACGCGTCCATCAGAAGTATATTTACCATCGAACATCATCTGAGCGATCTGTTTCAAGAACTGATTGTTCATCGCGTCAATGTCGTTCTGTTTTATTCCGGGTTTCAGTGCCGAAAGAACATCGTCGGTAAAGAGTGAGTAATCATTTTCAACAACAATGGGTTTATAGAACTGCATTTCGGCGCAAGATGCGAAATTTTTGCCTGAATCGGAATATCCGGAACGAACAATAAAGCGAATGGCCATGATGCCTTTACGCATATCTTCGGGAATCGACACATCTTTGGAATCAGATCTCATCTTAAAGTCCAGGGGATTTTCAGAGATTTTGGTCCAGTTATATTCTCCAGGCGCCTTATATGTACCTACTTCTATATCGACAAGGCCGAAACATCCATTACGTCCACCATCCTGTCGCGGCACATAGGTAATCGTTGCTATTTCAACAGCATCATCGGCAGAGGCGTTCTGCGGTGTAAAATAGTATTCAAGAACAGGCCATTGGGAAGATAGGTCGGCATTGAAACCGTTCCAATTAGTGTGGTAAAAGGTATTCTTATTATTGTCGAAACTTTTGGCGATGTTTTCACTTGTACTATTGGCACGCCCTGCAACATTACTACATGCGTCAACCGCCCGCAACGGCAAAACACGGCTTGCGGCATAGGTATCCTCGGCATTGCCGGCGATATCCCATCCCGGCTGCGTCACAGTCATCTCTGTCACGACACCTGAATGTGAGCAGATACTGAGTACGGCTGTACGCGAAACGGCGCTGTTGTTCTCCTCAACATTAAGAATAATCTTTCCATCGGCGATCTCAGGCGAAAGCCATTGAGTGTCACTGATAGTATAATCATATCGACTATACACCGGTATCTCCATACTGATAGCCGTGTTATCGGGCAAGGTGACGGTTTTATTACCGTAAGCAACCAAAGCTGCCTGTGTAGCAGGCACAGCAGACTGGGCCATCAGTTCGGGTGGAGCCAGAATCACTGCCGTGGCAAAGATCGTTTTAATTACAATTGATTTCATTTCTGATATATTTAATTGGTTTATTTAATACCTCTCCTATCCAACTCGGCACGATACAGGTTGGCATTTTTTTTATGTGTTTCAAAATCGGATGCGAAATTATGTCGTCCCGAGAGATCTTCTTTAGCACACATATACAGGTAATTATGTTCAGGTGCATCAAGAACCTGATCAAGAGTGGTTTTATCCACGATTCTTATCGGTCCAGGGGGCAATCCCTTAACTTTATATGTGTTATATGGTGACTCGGTTGCAATGTGCCTATCACGGATTCGCTTTAACGTGAAATCGCCTACAGCGAATTTAACCGTTGGATCGGCCTGCAACGGCATAGACCGGTTCAAACGATTGAGGTAAAGACGGGCAATCGTGGGACGCTCGGCAATATTGGCTGTTTCTTCTTCTACAATAGAACCTACGGTAGCAACTCCAACTGGTGTAAGTCCAACAGCCGATGCTTTATGCCGGCGTTCTTCGGTCCAGAAACGATTACGATATTCAAGTAAAGTCGATACTACTTTAACGGGCGATGCAGTCCAATAAAACTCATAACTGTCGGGGAGAAATGCAGCCGGAAATTCTGCTTTTTTAAAACCGGCATCGGTAAGAACCGTATCACAGGCATCGATAAATTCGGCCGGAGTAAATTCCATCCGATCGGATATCTTTTCCGCGAGCTGGCCCATTGTACGGATATTGTTAAAGACTACCTTGACAGGTGTCTGGCGTCCGGAAGCGATCTTTCTGGCAGCTGCCAACGCCGATGTTCCGCTTTCTATTTTATATGCGCCGTGAGCAACCGACGGTTTACCGTTAAATAAGTTCCATAATCTATAGACTTTTTCTCCGAAATCGGCATCGATAGTCGATAAGGTATCGCGAACTGAAGCGGCATCGGATCCTTCGGGAATATATACCCATTTAGGGTCGCCTTTATAGCCGGAGGATACATAGGAATAGAGAGCCACCCCGATAGTGATAAACACCACAATCGCGAGTGCCGATGCATATACAATTGTCAGCGGATTCTTAGCCTTCTTTTTGCTCTTTGTCATTCTCTATTCACTTATTTGAATTCTTCCATTTCCATTGATGCGAGTTCCCAAAGACTCATCGCATTTTCGAGTTTCTTATTGAGAGCGGCATGTTTCTCGAATATATCGCCATCGACTTCTCCCGAAGAAATCCGGGCTTCAATCTGAGCGATTTCAGCCTCTATTGCAGCGATCTCAGCTTCAGCTTCCTCTACTTTTTTCCGGGCGCGTTTAATCATTTTTTCCTGTTCACGTTGCTCGGCATAAGAGAGACGACGCTGTTTCTGAGGTTCGGGAGTGGCTGAGACTGTTTGTGGAGCTGATTTTGCAGGTGGAGCCTTGACTGTCTCAGGCGATTTTGAGAGTTCGAGCTGAGATAATGAATCAAGCTTTTTCTTCTCAAGGAAATCGTAGATTCCTCCAAGACATTCCTTCACCTTGCCTCCACCGAATTCATAGACTTTTTCAACAAGGCCATCAAGAAACTCACGGTCGTGGCTCACAACGATTACCGTACCGTCAAAGTCTTTTATCGCCTGCTTGAGAATGTCTTTTGTCTTCATATCAAGATGGTTGGTGGGCTCATCGAGTATAAGCAGATTGACCGGTTCAAGCAGTAGCTTTATCATGGCAAGACGCGTTTTCTCGCCTCCGGAAAGTACCTTAACCTTTTTATCGGACGCTTCACCTCCGAACATGAACGCACCAAGAATATCACGGATCTTTGTTCGGATATCGCCTACCGCCACTCTATCGATGGTATCGAACACCGTAATGTCGCCATCGAGTAACTGTGCCTGATTCTGAGCAAAATAGCCGATCTTGACATTATGTCCGATCTTCAAGGTACCGGTAAACGGGATCTCTGCCATGATACATTTCACGAGCGTAGACTTACCCTCACCGTTCTTACCCACAAACGCGACTTTCTCACCGCGTTTGATTGTAAATGTGGCTCCATCAAACACCTGATGGTCGCCATAGGCTTTGCCTACATTATCGGCAATCACCGGATAGTCGCCTGAT
>CAZHHF010000096.1:0-7619 GCA_964531905.1 uncultured Bacteroides sp. | reverse complement strand
TCCTGTCCGAAATTATGGCGGATTACAAACACTACTTTACCGAATCCCGATTTGATTGCATCATAAATCGAATAATCCATAATAGTTTCACCATTAGGGCCAAGCGGATCAAGCTGTTTCAACCCGCCGTAGCGGCTTCCCATTCCGGCCGCGAGAACAAACAAAGTCGGTTTCATAGACTGTTTCTGTGTTAAAATTATTGATGTTGGTTATTGTTAATTATCCGCAAATTTAACTATTTTTTTCGAGAAGCCTATAAATAAAATCACTACATTTGTCCTCCGAAAATAAAAAATTCCACATATCTAATTTTTCATTCATGAAATTCAATCAAATTGCTATGTCGTGCATTGCTGCCGCAAGCGTGCTTGCATCATGCTCAAGCAATCAGGAGCATCTAAAGAGCCTTAACAAAGAGTATATAACCGACTCTATCGCACCTGGAAGCGACTTTTTCGCACACGTCAACCGTGGATGGCAGATAGCCAACCCGCTTACCGATGAATACTCACGATACGGTCAGTTCAACAAGCTTGCCGATGAAGCTCAGAAACGTGTCAAGGATATAGTAACCGGTCTCGCTGAGCAAAATCCCGAACCAGGAACTGTAGCTTTTAAAGTAGCTACTCTCTATAACCTCGCTATGGACTCCACCCGTAGAAATGCTGAAGGTGCAGCCCCGATTCAGGCCGATCTAAAAAAGATTGATGAAACACCCACAGAGGGCATGGAAGACCTGTTCCTATGGATGCACACCAACTATGCAAGTCCGTTCATCGGAGCTGAACCAATGGAAGACATGGCCGATTCCAACCGATATGCGATGTATCTCTCGGGAGCATCACTCGGAATGGGCGACCGCGACTATTATTTACTTGATGACGAACGCAATACCGCAGTACGCGAGGCATACAAAAAACTCATCACTTCCCAAATGCAGAATGCCGGATTCTCAGCAGAGGATGCAGAACGAATCATGAACAACGTCATGAAGATCGAGACTGCTATCGCTGAAGAGACATGGACCCGCGAAGAAAGCCGTAACCTACCCGCGATGTACAAACCTCATTCATCAGCCGAAATCAAGAAGCTATATCCGTCAGTCAACTGGGACCGCTTCTTCATCGAGACAATGGGAATTGAGTTGCCCGATACAATTATTGTAACCACAGCCAATACTATCAAACGTGGCAATGATCTGATGTCATCACTCAGCGACCGCGAGATAAAAGACCTATATCTATGGAAATATGTAAATCAGGCATCATCGGCACTTAGCGATAATTTCACCGACACTGCTTTTGAATTTTCCAAAGTGCTGTCGGGCGCCAAAGAACAACGCCCCCGTTGGAAACGTGCGCTCTCGGCTACAGAAGCATCACTCGGCGAAGCTATCGGTCAGCTGTATGTTGAAAAATATTTCCCCGAATCATCTAAAGAATATATGCTCAACCTCGTTGAGAATCTACGCGTGGCGCTTGGAAAACATATCGCCGGACTTACATGGATGAGCGATTCTACCAAAGTCAACGCACAGAAAAAACTCGATGCATTCACTGTTAAAATCGGATACCCCGATAAATGGAAAGATTATTCATCAATGGAAATTGATCCGGAAAAATCTTACTATGAGAACCTCCATGAAATTTCCATGTGGCACCAGCGCGACATGTATTCTAAATGGGGTAAACCGGTTGATAAAACAGAATGGGGAATGACACCTCAGACTGTGAACGCCTATTACAATCCCCTCGCAAACGAAATCGTATTCCCGGCAGCCATCCTGCAGGCTCCATTCTTCGATCCAGAAGCATCCGATGCTGAGAACTACGGTGGTATCGGCGTTGTTATCGGCCACGAAATGACCCACGGATTCGATGACCAGGGCAGAAACTTCGATGCCAACGGAAACATGATCAACTGGTGGATCGAAGAAGATATAACTGCCTTTGACAACCTTACAAAGGGACTCGTTGATCAATTCAACGCCGTTGAAGTTCTCCCCGGACTTAACGCCAACGGGCAATACACTCTTGGAGAAAATATCGCCGACCAGGGAGGCCTCCGTATCTCACGCACAGCATTCCTCGACTCGCAGGAGAAGAAAGGTGTTGACATCAATAGCGAAGATGCCAAAATCGAAGGATTCACGCCCATGCAGGTCTTCTACATGAATTATGCCAACATCTGGGCTACCAATATCCGTGATGAAGAAAAACGTAACCTCACTACCAGCGACGTACACTCTCTCGCAGAAAATCGCGTCAACGTAACGCTCCGCAACATAGCCCCATTCTTCGAAGCATTTGGAATCAAAGAAGGTGATAAACTCTACCTTGCTCCCGAACAGCAGGTTATAATCTGGTAACAAACTCCAATACTTCATATTTTTACGGAGGTCGCGTCAGAATGAAAATTCCGGTGCGACCTCCGTAACATTTAGAAAGATTATTACTACATTTGCACTAAAGAAATTTTATTACAAATCCGGTATTACCTTTCATCATGAGAAAATTTTTCTTAACGCTTCTTACATTTATTATAACTTTAATAGTAGCAATCGCCGATGATAACGCAACGCCGCTGCAATACGTAAAGGCTACTGATCTGCGAATCATCAATAAGGGCTTCAACGATAGCGAAAGAACATTTTCACGATTACCCTTGAGTTTGCGTGACTCGGTTCGTGACGGACTATGGAACCGTCAGGAATGTTCAGCCGGAATGGGAATCCGCTTCGCTACCGATTCAAAAAGTATCGGAGTAAAGTATGACCTTCTCTGGAACACACACATGATCCACATGGCGGATACCGGACTAAAAGGTACCGACCTATACATCCTCGAAGGTGACTCTGTGTGGCGGCATGTCAATACCAACCGCCCCTACATAAAAAAAGACACGGAAAAAACATGCGAGGCAAACTACGTCAATAACCTCGACGGCAAGATGCACGAATATATCATCTATCTTCCGCTCTATGATGGGGTTGTCGACCTTGATGTAGTTATCGACAGCGGAGCTGTCATAACACCCGGTAATACCGATATAATCAGCAACAAGAAAAAAATCGTTGCCTACGGAACAAGCATACTGCAGGGAGGTTGCGCATCACGCAGCGGAATGGCAGCGACAAACATCATCGGTCGTGAACTCAACTGCGAGGTAGTAAATCTCGGATTCAGCGGTGAAGGAAAAATGGATATGTGCATGGCACGCGCACTCGCATCTATCCCAGATGTAGACTGCTATCTGCTCGATCCGGTACCCAACTGCACGGAAATGATGTGCGACACGCTTACTTATGGATTTGTAAAGACTCTCCGCACTCTTCGCCCCGAAGTTCCTATCGTAATGCTTGAAGGACCTATCTACCCCTATGCACGCTATGATTCATACTTCAAAGACTACTTGCCAAAGAAGAATGCGGCATTCTATAAAAACTATCAGATTCTAAAGCAGGAGAACCCTAAGAATCTCCACTACGTCACCTCCGAACTACTTGACGGCGTCGAAGATGACGGAACTGTCGACGGGATCCATCTTACCGACCTCGGTTTCAAATACTATGCCGAGAAAATGATCCCCGTTCTCCGCCCTATCCTATACAACAATAAACAATAAGCACAATGAAAATCGGCATAATAGTGGCGATGCAGAAGGAACTAAACCTACTGCTTCCGCTAATCAGCGACCATTCTGCGGTCTCTATCAACGATTATAAATTTCACGTAGGTCACATTGGTAACAACGAAGTAATCGCATTCCAGAGCGGAATAGGCAAGGTAAATGCTGCAGTGGCAACACTGACACTCATCGATAACTTCCATCCGTCACTTGTGATCAATACCGGCGTGGCAGGTGGAACCGGCGAAGGAGCCGGCATACTCGATGTTGTTATCGGAGACCGCGTAGCTTACCACGACTGCTGGTGCGGCCCAGGGACTGAATGGGGCGAAGCCGCAGGATGCCCGTGCTTTTTTACCACAGCTACCGAAATCTCTGCCCTGCCTGAAATAACTCAAAATCCGAGAATCAAACACGGTCTTATCGCATCAGGTGACATCTTCGTAAGTCGACCAGAAGATATTGCGCGCATAAAATCCGTATTTCCTGATGCAATGGCAGTCGATATGGAATCGGCAGCGATTGCCCATATCTGCTACATCAAGAACGTTCCGTTCTTCGTTCTCCGCGTCATCAGCGATACCCCCGGACAAAGCGACAACATAGCCCAATATGAGAATTTCTGGAACGACGCGCCTCAATCAACATTTGACATTCTTACAGCAATCCTGAAATCAATCTGAAATGGAAAAAATTGCAAGTTTCCTAATAAATCACGAGAAACTCGACCGTGGAATATTCGTATCACGTAAGGATCTAACCCCGTCGGGCGACGTCATTACGACATTCGATATACGGATGAAAAAGCCCAACCGTGAGCAACCGCTCGATCCCAAAGCTATTCATACGATCGAACACCTTGCCGCTACTTTCCTAAGAAACTCTCCCGAATGGCGCGATAAAGTGATCTATTGGGGACCGATGGGCTGTCTCACAGGGAATTATCTTATTCTTTCCGGCGATCTTTCATCAGCTGACATACTCGACCTAATGCGTGAGACATTCTCATTTATAGCAGGTTTTTCAGGAGACATCCCCGGAGCGACACCGCGTGACTGCGGAAACTGGACATATAACGACCTCGATCTGGCAAAAAAGGAAGCCAGAATATTCCTCGATGAAGTTCTTCGATCACCTCAGGAACAAAATCTGAACTACCCTGCCGACTGAACTGTTCCCGAAAATCACATCAGCAAAGAAAGGTGAAAGATATTCAAGTCATAAAAGGCAAATTCTATATTCACCGGCTTATCGAAGAAGGAGAACATGAACAACAGGACTTCAAATATGCAATCTCCGATGCCCGAAAAATAGCCCGGTCAATATCTGCATTCGCTAATAATAGCGGCGGCAGGCTTCTTGTTGGAGTAAAAGATAACGGGAATATCATCGGCGTTCCAAATGAGGAAGACATATATATGCTCGAGCATGCAGCCGAAGCTTACTGCTATCCGCCCCAACCAATTGAAATCAGCGCATTCGCCGTTGATGGCGGTGCTGTCGTTCTTAGAGCTACTATACAAAAAGCCGCGGAGCGACCTGTTTTCTGCATCGAACAAGCCAAGAAGCTTGTAGCGTACTATCGAGTACACGATGAAAACATTGTCGCTCACGAACTTATGGTTGAAGCATGGAAAATGCAATCTGAGGCATCAGCACCTGTTTCACTCTCTGACGGTGATTACAATTTCCTTCACTTTTTGGAGCAAGCGGGACACACTACTCTTGAAGAATACGCATTAGTAGCCCACATCTCGGCCAAAGCGGCCCGATCAGTAATCACCCGCCTGCTGGCAACAGGAATAATCGAGATGTTCCACACTTCGTCAGGATTCCGTATCCGTCACACCGAATAACGGCTCCTATCGTACAAATACATTTACACTTATTCCGGACAATACTCATATCCGGCGAGAGAAATCGTCTCTATAACCTTTTCCGGGGCAACATCGCCTGTAACGGTAGCCAATCCTTTACCAAGATCGACAGAAACACTTTCGGCACCCTGCAGTTCTGACAGCAGTTTTTCCACACGTGAACTACAGTGATTACACATCATTCCTTTAATACGATATTCTTTCTTCATATTGTTTATATTTAATTGTTGATCTAACGATTCATGATTGTGAGAATGACGGCGAATGATTGTCGAATATATGAGCAGACACGCCAACACTATGCTACACGTAATCTGAAAATAGCTAACATCCTTATGGCAACATCCATCGGCCATTGACATAGGAAGAGTAAACCACGATACCGGCATCAGATAATCCATCATAAGACCGACTGCTATTGAGGTAACTACTACCGATGCCACGTAAATCATCGTCGTACGCTTTCCGTGCGAACGCGACAGAATCATTACGGATGCAAAATTTGCCGCAGGGCCAGCCATCAGCAGCACAAAAGCCACGCCAGGCGACAACCCCTTCATCATCAATGACAACGCAATAGGAATAGAACCCGTAGCACAAACATACATCGGAACTGCTACCGCAACCATAACAATCATCGCGAGAAGCGGATACCGATTCAGTTCAAGAAAAAGTGTATCGGGAACAAAGACGGTGATGGCAGCGGCTACAAAAAGACCGATTACAAGCCATTTACCTAAGCTTCCAACCATATCCACCATTCCATACTTCACTGCTGCGATAATTTTTGTTCCCCAACCAGCATTTACATCCGGTTCTGAATCGGCTGAACAGTTATTAACCTGCATCGAAGATTCCTCATCCTGATCCAGCTTACTTACAGCGTAGCCTCCGGCAATAGCGCCTACGAACGCTGCGATCGGGCGTATTATTGCAAAAGGAAGTCCAAGTAAAGAATAGGTTGCTGCAATAGAATCGACACCAGTCTGCGGAGTAGCGATAAGAAATGAAGTTGAAGCGCCCTTTGATGCTCCATTTCTGCGTAACGATACCGCGGTAGGCAACACGCTGCACGAACAAAGTGGCAACGGGATACCCAGAATCGCAGCCTTTATTACGGGCAACAATCCCTTCCCCGCGAGATGTCGGCTCATTGTCTCGCTCCTTACAAACACATGTAGGATGCCTGCGAGAAGAAAGCCAAGAAGAATGTATGGCGACATCTCGTTCATTATCGCTATAAGAGAATTAATATAATTTGAAATATCCATAGCTTTATTTTTTATACAAAGTTACAAAGCAATGCACAATCATCTGTTACACGATTTTGCAAAAGCTTTGCACAATTACGCGACATCACTGGCGATAATGTCGGTTTGCCATCATCATACTCACAACAGCCGTCAGACGATGGATCAGAACATTTATTTTTTAAATTTCATTGATCGGACGACGCTTTCCCCCACCCGACTCAATGTATTGTGTAGGCGTCATCCCCGTGACTTCCTTAAACTGACGCGACAGATGAGCCGTACTCGAATACCCTACCTTAAAAGCAATCTCACTTATCGTAAAAGCACCGGTTTCAAGGAGTTCTTTCACGTACTCTATCTTCTGAGCGATATGATACTTCTCGATCGTTCGTCCCTCTATGCGCGAAAACACGCGGCTCATACCACTGTAACTCATCCCAAGATGATCCTCAAGACATTCCGATAGATTCAATCTGCAATCTTCCTCACTTCTAACATGATCAAGGATTGCATGTTTTATCTTCTCAACCACTATTATATCACTATCGGTAACTCTTTCGAATCCCAAATCAGCCAATAAACCGTCGAGAACCGTAAGTTTTTTATCAACATCATCACAGTCCTCAACAGATGCGTGACCAAGTTCAACTCCTGTAACGTCAAAACCGGCATCATAAAGTGCTTTCCTGACAGCCTCGATACAGTGACGGCAAACCATATTTCTGATAGAGATATTCATGATGACTGACTTTTTACAGTGTAAAGATACAAAAAAAAGACTGAAACTCAAAGAGCATCAGCCTTTTCGAAGTGCGCATGAAGGGACTCGAACCCCCACGTCCTGAGACATTAGATCCTAAGT
>CAZHHF010000095.1:2391-7620 GCA_964531905.1 uncultured Bacteroides sp. | reverse complement strand
CCTGCAAAAACGATCGTCGCCTCGGGGGCGACGATCGACATAAGTGTATTGGCCAATGCCAGTACTATTTCGTTCATTGTGAGTAGCCTTATTTATAAATTGCGTGCGTTGCAGCAAGCAGAGTGTTGTTCATCAGTGACACGATAGTCATCGGGCCGACTCCCCCGGGTACGGGAGTTATGAAAGCACACTTGGGCGCCACGTTTTCAAAGTCGACATCACCTGAAAGTCGGAAGCCGCTCTTTTTCGATGGATCGGGAACGCGGGTCGTACCGACGTCGATTATCGTTGCACCGGGTTTTACCATGTCGGCTGTAACGAATCCGGGACTGCCGAGTGCGGCGATTATGATATCGGCTTCGCGGCATATCTCTTTAATATCTTTAGTGGCGCTGTGACACACTGTCACCGTTGCGTCAACACCTTTCTGCATCATGAGTGTAGCTACCGGTTTACCAACGATATTGCTACGTCCGAGAACAACGCATCGTGCGCCGCGCGTAGGAATATTATAACGTTCGAGAAGCATCATGATTCCGGCCGGAGTGGCTGATTTGAAGCATGGCAGACCGATTGACATGCGACCTACGTTTATTGGATGGAAACCGTCTACATCCTTGCGTACGTCGATCGCTTCGATGATTTTCTGCTCATTGATGTGACGTGGAAGCGGGAGCTGAATGATGAATCCGTCAACGTCATCATCATTGTTTAATTTTTCAATCTGCTCGAGCAGTTCATCCTCGGTGACGTTGTCTTCGAAGCGGATGAGCGATGACTTGAAGCCGCAACGCTCGCATGCTTTAACCTTGTTGGCGACATAGGTCTCGCTTCCTCCGTCGTGACCCACGAGAACAGCGGCAAGGTGAGGGCGGCGTTTCCCTTCCGCAACCATTTTTTCAACCTGTGCTGCGATCTCTGATTTTATCTCTTCAGAAATTTTCTTTCCGTCAATTAGCTGCATGATGATACTGTTTTGATAATTAATTATTTACGGCGTCGAAGATCACGCATCATTTTCATCGGATTCCCTTTGAACTGCGATGCTGCCTTGAGCATTTTCCTGGTTTGTTCAAACTGTGACAGCAGGCGGTTCACCTCCTGAAGCGATGTGCCTGATCCTTTTGCAATTCTCTGACGTCGCGATCCGTTGATTATGGAAGGATTGATGCGTTCCTGTTCAGTCATTGATTGAATTATCGCCTCGATGCCTTTGAATGCATTGTCGTCGATGTCAATATCTTTTATCGCTTTACCTACTCCGGGAATCATAGATGCGAGATCCTTGAGGTTACCCATCTTCTTGATCTGATGTATCTGAGCAAGGAAGTCGTTGAAGTTGAACTGATTCTTATTGATCTTTGATTGAAGCTGTTTTGCTTCATCTTCCGAAATGATGTTCTGCGCTTTCTCAACGAGCGACATTATATCGCCTTGTCCGAGGATACGGGCAGCCATTCGGTCGGGATGGAATTGATCGATTGCATCGAGTTTCTCTCCGGTACCTACGAATTTTATCGGTTTCTGAACAACAGTACGTATCGAAAGTGCGGCACCACCGCGGGTATCACCATCGAGTTTGGTGAGTACGACTCCATCGAAGTCGAGACGCTCGTTGAATGTCTTGGCTGTGTTCACCGCGTCCTGACCGGTCATCGAGTCTACTACAAAGAGAGTCTCGTTAGGTTTGATGGCGTTTTTGATACCCTCGATCTCGTTCATCATCTGTTCATCGACTGCCAGACGTCCGGCGGTGTCGACAATGACTAAATCAAGATGATTAGTCTTTGCATATTGAATCGCATTTTTGGCGATTTCAATAGGATTTTTATTCCCTTCCTCGGTATATACGGGAACATTGATCTGTTCGGCAAGTACTTTGAGCTGGTCGATTGCAGCCGGACGGTAAACGTCACAAGCTACGAGCAGCGGGCGTTTACCTTTTTCGCTTTTCAGCTTCCGGGCGAGTTTACCCGACAGGGTAGTTTTACCAGAACCTTGCAGACCCGACATGAGAATCACCGTTGGATTTCCCGAGAGGTTGACCGGCGCGGCCTCTCCACCCATTAGAGTGGTGAGTTCATCGTGAACAATCTTGAGCATAAGCTCCTTCGGCTTGAGAGCGGTGAGAACGTTCTGACCGATCGCTTTGGCTTTGACTGTGTCAACAAATTGTTTCGCAACTTTATAGTTAACGTCGGCATCGATGAGGGCGCGACGCACATCCTTCAGGGTCTCGGCAACGTTAATTTCGGTGATTTTGCCTTGACCTTTAAGTATCTGCAGACTTCTCTCAAGTTTCTCGGTAAGTGATTCGAACATGGTAATATGCTGTGTTGGGAGTTGTTATACGGTTAAATTATGTTAGTCGGTTCGTTGCCGTATCGGGGAATATCACTGTCGGCTTGAACGTTTTTGCTTCTTCAAAAGGCATTGAGGCGTAGCTCATGATAATCACGATGTCGCCCGGCTGCACTTTGCGCGCGGCTGCTCCGTTAAGGCAGATAACGCCCGATTTACGTTCTCCTGGGATCACGTATGTGTCGAGACGTTCTCCGTTGTTGTTGTCAACGATATAAACGCGTTCACCTGCTATTATTCCGGCGGCATCCATCAGATCTTCGTCGATGGTTATACTGCCGATATAATCGAGACACGCTTCAGTTACGGTCACACGGTGAATTTTCGATTTCAGAACTTCAATATTCATCTTGTATTAGTTCCGGTTGGTGTATTTGATATTGTCGATAAGTCTTACGTCGCCACAGTAGACGGTCACACATCCTACTGGAGTCATGTTCGGTTCAACATCGTTCCAGTCAGATATCGGACTCATTGTGACAGGATTAACTATCTCGTAGTATTCAACCTGCATGTGGGGGAATGAATTGATTTCGTCAATTACATATTTTTTTACCTGTGCAACAGTCCTCCCTTTAGCATAGTCGACACTTGAAGCGAGAGTGCGGTGTATCGCCGGAGCGATCGCGCGTTGTTCCGGTGTCAGTCTCACGTTACGGCTACTCATGGCGAGACCGTCATCTTCACGTTTGATCGGGCAATCGATAATATCGATGTCGAAACCGCATATTTCAGCCATGCGGCGTATCACTGCTATCTGCTGAAAATCTTTTTCCCCGAAATAAGCGCGTGTAGGATTAACCATCTCGAAGAGTTTGCTGACGATCTGAGCCACTCCATTGAAATGGCCCGGTCGCATGGCTCCTTCCATTACCTCGGCTACCTGACCGAGATCGAATATGCGTGTATCGGGTTCGGGGTAAATTTCTTCTACTGAGGGGATGAAGGCGAAATCGACTCCTGCGTTACGAAGCTTTTCACAGTCGGCTTCTTCAGTACGCGGATAAGTTTTCAGATCTTCAGGATTGTTGAATTGCGTAGGGTTGACGAATACGCTTACGACCACATAGTCGTTTTCGCGGCGCGCCCGTTCAATCAGCGAGACATGTCCGGCGTGGAGAGCGCCCATAGTGGGTACGAGTCCAACCGTCTTTCCCTGAGCTTTAACGTCATTGACGCGATTTTTAAGCTCATTGATTGTTCTGATTATTTCCATTGTTATCTGGCAAATTCGGTTTAGAAATTTCGGCTGCAAAGGTATAAAATTATTGACAATTAACAATTACTATTCCGAAATTATATCAGAAAATGGCTAACTTTACACCCGAATTCATATAACTCACAAATGGAACAGGAATTTGCATCGCGATTGCTTGAAGATGCCGTGACCGAGTTGTCGCGTCTTCCGGGTGTCGGGCGTAAAACGGCTTTACGTCTGGCTCTTCATCTGTTACGTCAGGATGAGTCGGTTGCGCGAGGTCTCGGTGAAGCGGTGATAAATTTACGAACCGGTATAACCTACTGTTCGAAATGCCACAATATATCTGAAAGTGAATTGTGTCCGGTATGCTCGAATCCTTCGCGCGATTCATCGGTGGTTTGTGTGGTGGAAAATGTAAAGGATGTGATGAGTTTTGAGAATACGAGACAATATAATGGCTTATATCATGTTCTCGGGGGACTTATTTCACCGATCGACGGTGTAGGCCCCGATGCACTTGAGATCGCATCGCTGATCGATCGTGTCGCTGCAGGCGGAATCAAGGAGGTTATCCTTGCACTGAGTGCCACGATGGAAGGTGACACAACAAATTTTTATATTTATCGTCGTCTGGCTCAGTACGATGTGAAGATAACCCAGCTGTCACGTGGAGTCTCAGTCGGAAACGAGATCGAATATACCGATGAAGTCACGTTAGGACGCTCGCTGCTTAACCGTACGTTATTCTCCGATCAATTTTCCCGATAATGGACAAGAAAGATTCATCACTCCGCCTGAGGGCATTGGAACCCTACGACGTGGACCTGCTTTATGAATGGGAGAACGATAGCGATATCTGGAAAGCCGGGCCTACAATAGCTCCATTCTCGAAGGCTATCCTCGAAGACTACATTAACAATTATGACCCGGATATATTCCGGGCCAAGCAGTTGCGCCTGATGGTTGAGCGGATCAGCGATCATGAAACAGTAGGAACGGTTGATATATACGATTTCGACGCTATAAACCGAAGGGCTATGGTAGGCTATCTGATCGCTCCATGTCACAGGGGATACGGATATGGAACTGAAGCAGTAAGGCTTGTCGCCGATTATTGCCATAATCACGTGGGGATGCATCAAATCGGCGCGATTGCATCAGTGGACAACGCCGGTAGCCGTAAGGTTCTTGAGGCGACGGGTTTTAAAATCGCCGGGAAGTTGCGGTCATGGCTTGTGAACGGACGTTCCTATACCGATGCTTTCTTCTATCAGTTGCTTTTCGATTAATTATCCTGAGGATTCATCGGTTGGAGACGCCAGGCATGATAAGAATGTCCCATGTTACGGACCACGTGGTGCCAATAGTGATCTTCCTCTTCGCTTAGAACAGAGAGCGATGCCGGTATATCACTGACTGCCCATACTTTCTGCCTGATTTCATCGTCGAGCTGACCGATGTCCCAGCCGCTGTAACCGATGAAGAAACGAATGTTGCCTTCGCATGGCATCCCTTGATTTATATAAGAGCATACCTCATCGAAATCACCGCCGATCCAAAGCCCGTTTCCAAGTGGGGTAGAACCGGAGATGAGATCAGGCATCCGATGGATGTAGAACAGACGGTCGGAGGCCAGCGGACCACCGCAGAACACTTTGATATCCTGC
>CAZHHF010000095.1:0-2381 GCA_964531905.1 uncultured Bacteroides sp. | reverse complement strand
AGAAGGTAGGAGGTCGTTGAGTTTATAACCGGTAGATTTGTTCATGACAATACCCATCGCCGATTTTCCGGGGAAATAATCGGCAAGAAGGATCACAGCATGATTGAAATAGTCTTCACGGAGGAATGGTTCGGCCACCAGGAATGATCCCACTTGCGGCAAACGGTTCTCAACATTGATGTTGAACAGCATGTTATCTATATCAATCATAAGCCAACGTTTTTAAAGGTGAATATTATCATGTTGAAACGGGTTTCTATATTTAAAACAAATTTCGTGCCAAAAAGATGAGAAATAGATTGGAATAGTCGCAAAAAATATCTATTTTTGAATGATAAAAATAAATCAATGCAATTATTCACTTCATTCTATGCTGAAAAAGATAAGAATTTTACTTGCATCATTAAGCATAATATGCATAACGCTTTTGTCCCTCGATTTTACAGGAACATGCCGTCATCTTTGGGGCTGGCTTGCTAAAATTCAATTCGTTCCCGCTGTACTTGCACTGAATATCGGTGTGGTGATCGCTTTGATTGCGATTACTCTTTTGCTTGGCAGGGTTTATTGCTCGGTCATCTGTCCTCTCGGAATTATGCAGGATATTTTTACTCATATACGCGGATGGTTTAAGATTGGCTGTAAAAAGAAGAACCGGTTCAAGTATACCGAAGGATATAAGAAAGTAAGGTGGATACTACTCATATTGTTTGTGATATGTATGGCCATCCCGGTTGCACATGTCGTGGCTTCACTTATTGAGCCTTATAGTGCCTACGGCCGCATCGTGTCATCATTACTTTCGCCCGTGTATGACGATGCCAACAACTTATTGGCTGATATTGCCGAAAAGAACGACAGCTATACATTTTATGAAGTAACCCGGTCATCGGTTGGCATAGTCGTTACTGTGATTGCAGTTGTGACATTGATTGTTGTAGGTACAGTAGCGTTTTTTTCGGGACGTGATTATTGTAATACCGTTTGTCCCGTAGGAACATTGCTCGGTTTCTTTGCCCGTTTCTCGCTGCTGAAACCGTGGATCGATACTACACGATGTAATGGCTGTACTAAATGCGCCAGAAACTGTAAGGCAAAGTGTATTGATCCGGTTCGGCATCAGATTGATTATTCGCGTTGTGTGGCGTGTATGGACTGTATCTGTAATTGTTCGACAGCGGCTATAAGATATAGTATTCCCCGTCATAAAGTAGTGGAGCCGAATAAATCAGAGGTTGATAAAACGCGTAGAATGGCAATGGTGACAGGTGCTGTTGTTACCGGATCGTTGTTGATGAAAGGTGCCGAGGAAAAGATCTTCGATGGCGGACTTGCTGTTATCGTGCCTAAGAAACCTGTCCGCGCCAAACGTATTTCGCCTGCCGGTTCACAGAGTGTACGTCATTTTGCCGACCATTGCACCGGCTGTCAGTTATGCGTTATGAATTGTCCCAACGAAGTCCTCCGTCCGTCAACTGATCTTGAAACATTGATGCAGCCTGTAATGGAGTACGATAAGGGGTATTGTCGTCCCGAGTGTGTAGCATGTTCTTCGGTTTGTCCTGTCGGCGCTATCCGCCCGATTACGGCCGAAGAAAAGTCTGACATATCTATAGGTATGGCTGTTGTGGATCGTGATCGTTGTATTTCAGCCGCCGATGGTGTTTCATGCGGCAACTGCGCACGTCATTGTCCGAGTGGAGCTATTATCATGGTTCCCATGTCGGCCGCCGATGATAATTCCAATAAGATGCCTGTAGTAAATCAGGCGGCGTGCATCGGTTGTGGCGCCTGTGAGAATCTATGTCCGGTAAATCCTGTCAGCGCCATTCATGTTGAAGGTCGCGCTACTCATGTTCAGGTTAAAATTTAAATCGCTATGAAAATGAATGAACAACAGCATATAATTGATCGGCGTCAGTTTTTGAAATATCTTGGTTTGGGAACAGCAGCTGCGACTTTGGCAGCATGCGGCTCTGACTCGGAAAAAAAATCTGCCGGTTCGCCGGAAACAGCCGAAGGTGAGATGACTTACAGGATCAATCCCTCTACAGGGGATAAGGTATCGATTCTCGGCTACGGATGTATGCGTCTGCCCACAAAACCTGTTGAAGGTGGAGCCGAAGGTGAGCAGATGATCGATCAGGAAGCGGTTAATCAGTCGGTAGATCATGCTTTGAAGCATGGGGTTAACTATTTCGACACCTCTCCCGTATATTGCAAAGGAGGATCGGAACATGCAATGGGAATCGCTTTGAGCCGACATCCGCGTGACTCTTACTACATTGCTACAAAACTCTCCAATTTCGCTCCGTCAACATGGCCGCGTGAAAAGTCGATGGAAATGTATTATAATTCTTTCAAGGAATTGCAGACCGATT
>CAZHHF010000094.1:0-7624 GCA_964531905.1 uncultured Bacteroides sp. | reverse complement strand
CCGCAACCTGAAGGTGATCGACGTGGGATTCGATCAGAAAAACCATCTCACGCCGGCCGACGCATCCGAGGATATTTACAACTTCGGAGTCATTCTCGGGAAAGTTCTCGATGCGATACCTGAGGAACATCACAATCTGCGCAAGATAGCCAACAAATGTACCGACCCGAATCCGGCGAAACGGTTCCGCGACATTCAGGCACTCAAATCGGCCCTAAACAATAACTCAAGCACCCGACTCTACCGTGCCATAATAATATTCCTCACACTGATGGTTGCGCTTCTTCTATGGCTCAACTCCCCGTTGCGTCCATCCACTCAGAAAGAACTCAAGCAAGCAGCCGCCACCGAATCGGTAACCGGCACCGATACAACCAACGGAACAGAACAATAAAACATTAACCGATCATCACATAGCCTTATGGCAGTTGAAATAAAACCAGTAGAACCCAACAAAAAGGAAATCACAAAATTTGTTGAATTCGGAATAGACTTTTACGACGGGAATCCCTATTACGTTCCACCGTTGATAATGGACGATGTCAACACATTGCTCCCCGAGAAAAACCCGGCATTCGACTTCTGCTCGGCACAATCATTCATGGCCTGGCGCGATGGGAAGCCAGTGGGTAGAATCACCGGAATCATCAACCGCCTGGTAAACGAACGGTCAGGGAAAAAGACCCTCCGTTTCGGATTCATTGAATTTATCGACGACAACGAAGTATGCGACGCCCTTATGGATGCCGTTGAAAACTGGGGACGGAATCAGGGAATGGAAGAGATCGTAGGACCGATGGGCTTTACCGACATGGACCACGAAGGCATGCTCACATTCGGCTTCGATGAGATCGGAACTATGGCCACAATCTATAACCCGCCGTACTATCCTGAACACATGCAGCGGCGCGGTATGACCAAAGATGCCGGATGGGTTGAATACCGTATTGAGATCCCTAAGGAGATCCCCGAAAAGATAGCGCGTATAGCCGACATAGTGAAACGTCGCTACAAACTCCGCATCGTAAAACCCACATCGCGCAAAAAACTGCGTGAGCAATACGGCAAAGCGCTCTTCAAGCTCATCAACGAAGCTTACGACAAGCTCTACGGCTACTCACCGCTGACCGACCGACAGATCGACCACTACATCGACCAGTATCTCAATATCCTTAGGCTCAACGACATCTGCATCATCGTAAACGATGACGACGAGCTGATCGGAGTCGGAATATCCATCCCGTCATTCTCACGCGCGCTACAGAAAAGCCGCGGACGCCTGCTGCCGCTCGGATGGTGGCATCTGCTCCAGGCACTCCGAGGAAAAACCGATGTAGTCGACCTGCTGCTCGTGGCTATAAAACCCGAATACCAGAGCCGTGGAGTAAACGCGCTTCTCTTCACCGACCTGATTCCTGCATACAACGCCGGCGGCTACCGTATGGCCGAAAGCAATCCCGAACTCGAGGAGAACAACAACGTGCAGAACCAGTGGCAGCACTTCCCCAACCGGCAGCACCGACGCAGAGCCGTCTTCAAGAAACAACTTTAAGAAAACATATAAATCAAACAATATACCACAATGAGACCTAAATACAAGCGCATACTCCTCAAGCTCAGCGGAGAGTCACTGATGGGCAAACAAGGATACGGAATCGACACAGAACGTCTCGGCCAGTATGCCGACCAGATTTCTGAAATCGTACGCGAAGGAGTCGAAGTGGCAATCGTGATCGGAGGCGGAAACATTTTCCGCGGATTACAGGGAGCCGCCAAAGGTTTCGACCGCGTAAAAGGCGACCAGATGGGAATGTTGGCGACAGTAATCAACTCACTCGCACTCAGCTCGGCACTCGAAGCTGCCGGCCAACCGGCGAAAGTTTTCACCGCGGTCAACATGTTCCCAATCGGGCAGCACTACAGCAAATGGCTCGCCATCGAAGCCATGAAGAAAGGCGAAGTCGCTATCATCGCCGGTGGAACAGGTAACCCGTTCTTCACCACCGATACCGGATCGGCCCTCCGCGGAATCGAAGTCGAAGCCGATGTGATGCTCAAAGGCACACGTGTCGACGGCATCTATACAGCCGATCCCGAAAAAGATCCCACAGCAACTAAATTCAACGAAATAACCTACGACGAAATCTATAACCGCGGCCTTAAAGTGATGGATCTCACCGCAACCGCGCTCTGCAAAGAGAACCATCTCCCTATCGTCGTATTCGACATGGACACCGTCGGAAACCTGAAAAAAGTCATCGACGGAGAACCCATCGGAACCTACGTTTATTAAACCCTCAAAACCTATACCACAATGACAGACCCAAAAACCTACATCGGCCCGGCTGAGGAAAAAATGGAACTCGCCGTAGCATATCTCGACGAATCACTCGCCCATATCCGTGCGGGCAAAGCCAATCCAAAGATCCTCGACGCCATCCGCGTGGACTATTATGGAAGCCAGTCACCGATCTCCAATGTAGCTAACATCTCGGTTCCCGACGCACGCACAATCACCATCACCCCCTGGGAAAAATCGATGTTCCGCGAAATCGAAAAAGCGATTATCAACAGTGAACTCGGTATCACCCCCGAAAACAATGGCGAAGTGATCCGACTCTCTATACCGCCGCTCACCGAAGAACGACGCAAACAACTCGTTAAACAATCCAAAGCTGAAGCCGAACAGGCCAAAGTTTCAGTACGAAACGCCCGCCGCGACGCTATCGAAGGACTGAAAAAAGCTATCAAACAGGGCATGAGCGAGGATATAGAAAAAGACGCAGAAGCTTCCGTACAGAAGATCCACGACAAATACCTCAAAAAAATCGATGATCTCTTCGCAGCAAAAGAAAAAGAAATCCTCACCGTCTAATCCCCGAACATAACGGAAACATAACCGACGGTGACACACTGACCGAACCGGCATGTGTGTCACCGTCAGTCACAATCCACCACCAACAGAATGCAGACCGTATTATTCACCTCAACAATCTTCGGACCTATCCACAGCCGCAGGCTCGGAACATCTCTCGGTGTAAATCTCATGCCACGCGACGGTAAAATCTGCACCTTCGACTGCCTGTACTGTGAAGCCGGATTCAACGCGCAAGGCCCCGGAAAAGCAGGAATACCCACGCGCGGGGAAGTCAGGGAACTACTTCGGGAAAAACTTGCCGATATGAAAGAGAAAGGTGAGAAACTCGACGTGATAACCTTCTCAGGCAATGGAGAACCAACCCTGCACCCCGACTTCCACGGGGTCATAGACGACGTGATCGATCTGCGCGACACTTACTTCCCCGATGTAAAAATCAGCGTTCTGAGCAATTCCACCCGTATAGGAAAAGAGGAAATCGTCAGCGCGCTCAAGAAAGTCGACAACAACATCCTTAAACTCGACTCAGCGATCGACAGCACCGCTGCAGTCATTGACCGTCCGACATATCCCACCTACCGAGTGGAAGATATTATCCGGAGAATGAAGCAGTTCGACGGAACCTGCATAGTGCAGACAATGTTCCTGCGCGGCAGCTATAACGGAACACCCATCGACAACACTACTCCTGAAGAGGTCGACGCACTCATAAAAGCATATATCGAGATCGCACCGCGCGAAGTCATGATATATTCGATCGACCGCAAGACTCCCGCACCCGATCTCGAAAAGGTTTCACGCGACCAACTCGAAGAAATCGCAGAAAAGATACGCGCACACGGAATCAAGGTTCAGGTTGCGTAACGCCACACATTAATAATATATAGTAACCAATACTCTCAATAATAAACCCTACCAACGTGATCAAATTTCCCCAACCACTGACCAAAGGCTCACGCATCGCCATAGTATCACCTGCCGGAATCCCCGATCCGGAAAATGTAAAAGCTGCAGCCGAAGTCCTGCGACAGCAGGGATGGGATCCATATATCGCACCGCATGCGCTCGGCAAAAGCGGATCGTACAGCGGAACCGACGAGCAACGCTACAGCGATCTCGCCGATGCACTGACCGATCCCGAAGTAAGAGCTATCATCTGCTCACGCGGCGGATACGGAGCCGTTCACCTGATGCAACGCCTGTCACAGCTACCGCTCACCGACGATCCGAAATGGATTGTAGGCTTCAGCGACATATCGGCACTCCACGCACTCATGGCGTCCAATGGTATCGCATCGGTACACGGATCGATGACATCGCACATAAAATTAGGTCCCGATGATCCCGACAACGATATGCTCTTCAGAATACTACGCGGGGAGAAACCTAACTTCACATTCCCTTCGTCACCGTATGACCGTCCCGGAATCGCCGACGGACAGTTACTCGGAGGGAATCTCGCGGTAATCGCCGATCTTATAGCCACACCTTACGATATCATCAAGCCCGACACAATATTATTCATCGAGGATGTATCGGAACCGATCTACAAAATAGAACGCATAATGTATCAGCTGAGGCTCAGCGGCGTTCTGCCCAAGCTTCGTGGCCTTATAGTGGGACAGTTCACCGAATACAAGGGTGACCGCAACTACGCAACTATGGAACAGATGATCCATGACATGATAGCTCCTTACCACTACCCGGTCGCATTCAATGTTCCGATCGGACATGTCGATCACAACATACCCGTTATCGAAGGCGCACATGTTACGCTGAAAGTAACTTCAACCGATCTCAATCATCTTATCTACTGGCAATAATCGAGGAACCACGGTAAGTTTCTCACCACGGTCCACACCACGATAACAGCCAGAACCGAATAGACTGCCCCATTTCCTGTTACTGCCCGATGAAAATCGGGCAGTCGCTTTTTCAAAAGTGACGCCACCCACAACACTGCCACAAACAGCAGAGCCGGGATCATGAACGCATTGAAACGGAACGCACCGGCAACATCACCGTGAAACAACGCATGAAGCGCCCGCTGCGTGCCGCATCCCGGACAATCGTAACCGGTAATCAGTTTCGAGGGGCATTTCGGGAACCATTTGCAAACCGAAGGATCATAGTTATAATAGATTATAAAAATCATGGAGGCAGCCGAAACAGCCGCCACCATGACAATAAGTTTCCGCAAATGAATCATAACATGGTTATGAGAACCTGGAAAGGAGCATATACCACCCCGATAACTATCGAAATGATAATCCACCACTGTGCAATTTCCGAAGCTTTACGCGCACCGGCGATATCACCGCGATCAAAACGCGAATTAACCATAGCTGAATAGATTATAGCAACAATCCCCGACGGTATAAAGCACAGAAGCATAACGACAATCGACCACGCAAGATAGTTGGAAGGACGTTCGGCCGTTACATTTCGCATATCAGTTCCGGAACCGACTTCGATTTTGACAGGTTCTCCGTTATCGGCTATGACTGTCACATCGGGTTGGATGGCATATCGACGCCGTTCCAGAATTTCACGGATCTCTACTACCGTGTGTGCCGGAACCCAATCGGGGAGACCTTCATGCCATACAGGAGTATCCTCACGAAAATCAATATTCTCGAGGTCGCACAGTTCATACGGGCCAGTCGGCTGATGATTGACAACAATCCAGTATTTCATCTGACGGATTTATTATTTTTAAAAGAATTTGGTCTCTGCACCGAGAATATCACCGAGCAGATTGTTGGCCAGACGGCTTGCACCGATACGGAAATACTCGTTGGTAAGCCATTGTTCGCCAAGAACCTCTTTTACGACGGTATAGTATGCCACAGCGTCGGCAGTGGTAGCCACGCCTCCTGAGACCTTGATACCTATCATATTACCGGTCTTCTCATAGTATTCCTTAATGCACTGAGCCATAACGTAGGCTGCATCAAGCGAAGCTCCGGGATATTCCTTGCCTGTTGAAGTTTTCAAGAAGTCGGCACCGGAATACATAGCCAGAACCGATGCTTTCTTGATGTTCTCGGCGGTTTTGAGCGCACCGGTCTCGAGGATCACTTTCAACCGGTTTCCGCGGCATGAATGTTTGATTTCGGTTATTTCATCGCACACTTCTTCATAATCACCGTCAAAGAAGTTACCGAGATTGAGAACGATATCAATTTCATCGGCTCCACCTTCAACAGCGAGTGCTGTCTCGGCGATCTTAACCTCCGGGAAAGTCTGTGATGACGGGAATCCGCCGGCCACACATGCGATCTCCACTCCGGTCACATCAAGAACGGTTCTGACGAGCTGCGCGAAGTTGGGATATACGCAGATCGCAGCCACGTTCTTCAATTCGGGATGTTCCTCGTCGAAAGCATTGACGCGTTCCACGAACTGAGCAACCGACTGGGGAGAATCGGTTGATTTAAGAGTGGTAAGATCTATGCAGTTAAAAAGAAACTCAAACACCTCACGATTCATGTTCTCATCGAGGTGTTCCGAAAGAATCTTCTCAACAGCTTCTTTTACAACGGCATCGTCAGTAACCACGTGAGATGCCTCGATTGCTTCATTATACTTGTCTGCCATAATACGTTTATTTTGAGTTATCGGTTAATTTTGGATTGGAACGGTGACGTTCCTTATCTCTAACAGATTTCTTAATCAAATTGTTACGGAAAGCCTCGGTAAGGTCGACTCCTGTCTGATTGGCGATAGCCACAGCGACCCATATCAGATCGGCCAATTCATCGGCAAGATCATCTTTATCACCGGGCTTGAACGACTGGTCGCCGTAGCGCCGTGCCATGATACGCGCGACCTCACCGGTTTCCTCGGCAAGGACCGCCATATTGGTCAGCGGTGAAAAGTAACGCACACCGACGGTCCTTATCCATGAATCGACCGTCGCCTGCATTTCCCGCAATGTTATATCGCGACATTCCTCCATCATTCTCTGAGCTTAGAATCAATAACGATAGTGACCGGACCGTCGTTGACGAGCGCGACCTTCATGTCGGCCCCGAAAACGCCACGCTTTACAGCGCGTCCGGTAAGTTTCGAGAGTTCATCGCAGTATCCCTCATATAAAGGGACGGCAACATCATGGCCTGCGGCACGGATATAACTCGGTCGGTTACCTTTACGGGTCGATGCGGTAAGCGTGAACTGCGATACTGCAAGAACGTCGCCTTCGACATCGACCACCGAGCGGTTCATCACTCCTTCACCGTCGTTAAAGATACGCATTGAAGCGGTCTTTGACGCAAGCCAGGTCATATCCTCGGGCTGATCGCCGGTTTCGACACCGACAAGAATTAGGAGTCCGGCTCCAATAGCCGACACCACTTCGCCGTCAATACTCACGGAAGCTTCCGTAACTCGCTGAATCACCAGTCTCATTCGCTAATAACAGTTTTGTTTTTCACAAAGTTACATTTTTTTCACAAATACAAAAAATTAACATTATCAAACGGAGTTAAATTATAATGTGCAGGTTGCCATGTGTAAAAAACTGTTAAAAATAGCATAGTTTTATTGTCGGTTCAAAAAATAATCCTTACCTTTGCCGACGCAAACCGAATGATGGCTCCTTAGCTCAACTGAATAGAGCATCTGACTACGGATCAGAAGGTTACAGGTTTGAATCCTGTAGGAGTCACTAACATAATAAGCCAATCATCGGCTCCTTAGCTCAACTGAATAGAGCATCTGACTACGGATCAGAAGGTTACA
>CAZHHF010000093.1:0-7630 GCA_964531905.1 uncultured Bacteroides sp. | reverse complement strand
TGTTGAGGGCGATGATGGTACCTTCGATTACTTCTTTGTCCTTGACGGTGTTGAGAGATTCGTCATAGGTTTTGGTGAGTTCTTCACGTGATTTTTCGCCACGTGACTCGCCTTTCTCATAGGCTTCCCAATCGAAATCTTCGATCGGAGAGTTTTTTACTTCTTCAGTCATTAAAAAATGGTTAATAAATATGGTTAATTAATTCTACCTGAACTTTTTCGTTCAAAGCGCCGCAAAGATACGAAACTTCGGGTGAATGGCAAAATATTATTTGATAAAAATTCTACCGGCTGATTCTGGTGTCGGCTCATTGTAATTTTGATTACCAAAAGTAGTAATTGCGCTGGCTTGAGGTGTGGCTCTTGCCGCTGCGTGGTTTCATGTCGAGGCGATAGGCAACGGAGAGCAATACATAGCGTGGGAGGGTGTATCGCCAGGTTTCGGTGCGTCCCTGGGCATCGACATTGGTGTAGACGTGCTTGGCCGAGCCAAGAATATCGTGGGCGCTGAGTTTCAGTGTTATCCCCGACTTTTTGATACTTTTGGTAACGGTGGCGTCCCACACATATTCAGTGGTGTTCATCGCCGAGGTGGTATAACCTCTGCGGAAGTAAGGATTGAACTGGGTGTTGATGCTTATATCAGCCGGTAAGCTCAGGAATGCACCTATGTAGGGCCAGTATTCATACCATGTCATGTTGTTGAAGTTCTCACGCTCGGAGTGCTGGTGGGCTATGGTGGTCTTGAAACCGGCTGTAAGCGATGAACCCTGCTTGAAATTATAGGTGAGCAATACTTCGGGGCGGTACGACTGGCTCAGAACCGAGCTGCGGACCGGAGTGGCGTTTATTGCCATGTAGTCGGCTGAGTTGGCGATCGTAGCATTGCATGCTATGTTGAAGTTTATGTTACGTGATTTGCCGAAGCTTCTCGACCAGGATATATAACCCCTTGAATTCCAGTTGCCCGATATGTTTTCAGGGCGCTGTAAGGTGATTCCGGTAGATGGATCGTAGCGACGGGTCCATGCAACCGAATTTGTGGCTATGTCCAGAAATGCATACGATCTTAACATAGAACGGGAGTCGCCTCTGCCGAAACGCATTCCTGAGAACTGTATACGATGTCTCAAGGTATTCGAAAGTCCATCGGGATTTCCGGTGATGATATTGAACGGGTCGCTCGAATCGCGTGTGTCGATGAGTGCCGACATAGGTGGTGCTGACTGTTCGAAACTATATCGGAGGCTGAGGGCGATGTTGCGCAGTTTGTTTGTCGATTGATAATTAAGATTTAGTGACGGGTTTACGAAGTTGGTATTGCGTTCTACCGTTTGATCGGTGATTCCTGTCTTGATATATCGGTAGTCGAAGTGGGTGTGGTCGTAGTTAAGGGAGAATCTTGCAGAAAATGAGGAATTGAGGGAGGAATCGCCCGGATTGGTAGGCGCATTGGAAAAACTGAGCATCAAACCTGCGCCTGCGCTATTGCGTTGCTCATAGGTCATAGGCGAGTTGGCCGGATCAATGAGGAGGCCGGGAACCAATACGGCCGACGGAGGCGTGAGGATGTCGGGCAGGGAGTCGGAAGAATATATAGGATTTGTGCTGTCATCATGGTTGTGGCTGTAGGTTGCCGAGAACTGATAGCCGAAATTAGTTGTGCGCGTGTTGCCGTAGTTGCGTATATCGCGCTGATAACTTAGCGTGTTGTTTATTGTGCGGTTGTTGGTTTCAAGAGGGTTGAAGCGGTCTTTACGCACCGGATCAGATACTGCTGTACTTGCCGGACCATAGGCCTGGTCGTAGAGTGTGCGTGAGTCGGTGGTCGAATGTGTTATGTCGCCTGTAGATGATGCTGTGAGTATACCTTTCCAGGTTCGCGGGCGGAAAGTGATATTGAGCGAATATGTGCCGGTGAGGTTGTCGCCGTCGGAGGCTGTCAGCTGTCGCAACTGCGTCAGCATGGTCTGCGAGAATGGGTTTGCTGAACCGCGACGGAATATCGAATCAAGTGCCTGGCCTCGATATGCTTCCTGTGGATCGGCGGTGAAGGTGGCCGAGCGTAAGTCGGAGTTTTTCTTGTTATGAACCCAACTCAGATATGGCTCGAATTGGATGTTGACATTCGGGAAGTTGTAGTTGAAATTGTGTTGTGTGTTGATTCTGTGCGACTTGTCTCTGGTTGTCGAATACTTGCGTCCGTAGATGTCGCCGGTGTCGAAGAAGTTTGTGCTGGCGGTTATTTCGCGTTCTGTCGACTTAATTCCTGAGTATGTGAGCGATCCGCTTGCTTCAATCTTATCAGGATCGGTGTAATTATAATCGAGTCCCGATGTGAGGCGGTTGGTCATGCCGTTCTCTTCCGATGATGGACCTCGCCACTGGCCCGATGTTCCGCCGCGCGTACCGTCACCGATATTGTTGGCGTTGACAAATGCAGCCAGACGGAACTTGCTGGTGTAGCCGAGGGCGAAACCGCGTCCAATGTAGCGGTCCGATGTTCCGTAGCCGCCTTCCACATTTGCCATGTATCCGGCATCATATTCCTTTTTGAGAACTACATCCATGACGAGATTCTCATTCTCTTCCTGCTTGTCGAGGCGGGCATTGGAGTGGGTGAGGTAGGCATCCTTAGCCGACTTGTCGTAGACCTGAAGGTTTTTTACCGTGTAGGCCGGCAGATTCTGGAGGGCTACTTTGGGGTCACCCTTGAAAAAGTCCTTGCCGTTTACGAGCAGTTCGTTGATTTTACGGCCGTTAATTTCGATCACACCGTCGGTGGAAAGGGTCGCTCCCGGGAGTTGTCTGACGAGGGCATCGAGCATCGATCCTTCCTGAAGTTTGAAAGCTGCGGCATCGAACACTATGGTGTCACCTTTCATCACCATCTTCACCCTTGTGGCCTGAACCGTCACCTGGCCGAGTTCCTTGAATAAACTTTTTTCCATCACTAAACTCGAAAGATACTTCAGATCCTCGCTCACCGAGGCTATGGTAAAGCGCCTCACGAGTGGCTCGTAGCCATCCTTGTCAAGCACGAGACAGTATTCGCCAATACCGCCGTCGACCATCATGCGGAGCGATCCCGAACGGTTCAGATTAGAGTTGTCGGCTCCCGTAAGCAGCTTGAACGGTACCTGAATTGTGTCGTTGCGGGTCAGGCTCACTTCCACACTGTCGATAGGATCGTAGGAAGCATCGTAGATATATCCGCGTACAAGGAATTTCTTGAGGTCGGCTCCCTCTGCCGGCTGTGCTGCCGATAGGAGGATGAATATGAAAGCCGCGATTGAAATAAATTTCTTTAGCATTAGATGTGGTTGATTGGTGATTCCGCAAAGATACTAAAAAAACTGAACAGGGATTCATAATCTGAAAAATTCAGCGGTTTAGCTTGTTAGTTAAGGGTGTATCATTAGTATTGTCGGTTTGATACACCCTTATTTGATTATTCTTTGGATTTTCCTTTTTTGACAGGAGGATATCCGATTAGATAATAGGTCGAAGTTGTTGTGTGTGAGTCTAATATAGGTAATCCGCTGCGCATTACGCAGTTTGCGTCGCTCTGATAAGTTACGATCGGTGACATGGATGTTGATTCGATCGGGTAAGTCGGTGTGCCGAGTATTGTGACACCACAGAGCGTTGCTGTTGGATACACGATATCTTTTTTTACATCAAATGCCGGTTCGCCGGTTAAATTCTTTACGCCACTCCATACCGCTGACGACGGGTAGGTTGTGAACTGGTCGCTCTGATTCTTGACTTTGAAACCGAGATTTGAGCGTCGGCCATCCATCTGTCGACCGCTCTTTATACTAAATGTCAGTGTGGCTCCGTCGCGTGTGACACTTTCAAATGGAGGTACGGCATAGAAAATTTCTTTAGGCGACGGCTTGATTTTAACTTTCGGTTTGAGTGATTCAACGCCATATTTTAAAGTATGGCTTATCGTTTCAATAGGACTTGCAGTGATACCCTCTGAAGTTATTCGGTGATATAGGGCATTATTGGTCTGAGCTTCCTCGAGTTGTGATGTCTTGTAGAGTGCCGAGCCACTTAATCCGGAGCCGAAAGCATAGGTAGTGGTCATCGCAGATAATGAGTCGGTAATGTTGTGGACCGATACGGTCAGCGACGCTGTCAGAGTCAGGTTACCATCCATAGATGCATCAAGGGTGTGTTGAGGCTCAGATACAACGGTATATGCTCCGTAAGCAAGAGCCGCACTGAGACCGCTGTCGCTGTCTATCATGATGGAGGAAGTTGACGCGCCATTATAGGCGGCAGAATACTTGTAGTCAAGTCCCATTGTCCCTTCAAGTTTAAGAGTGCCTGTGAATGTAACGGAACATTTCTGCCCGAGACCGAGCGGCATGGAATATGAAACTGACTTATCTTTTCCGATCGTCCTCGATGCTTTGAGCGATGTGCGTCCCGATGCTTCGGCTTCTATGTTGACCTTGACAGTCGTATGCATTTTATAGATTTCGGCGGGTCGTTCCTCCCATTCTCCGTCGGTGCCACGCTTGCCTCCTAAAACGTATGCGCCGATATTGCATCCGACAATGGGTTTTACTTTGATTTTCGAATCCACTCGTCCTCGTTCGGGGCCGACGGGAATCTCCTTAAGTTCATCGCTCAGGGTATAAGAACCGCTAAGAAGGTTGGGATAATGATTCTCGGCCACTAATGTTGGAATCTGCGGTGTATTGTTGCTTCGTCTGCGTCCGGTAGACTGTGTTGCTAAACTGTATGTGTCGGTGCCTTCGTCATCATACTCTTCATCTCCCTCGGTTGTCGCTTCACCCTCACCGGCTTCAAAAGAACTGTCGCCGGTCCATGCAAGAGAATCGAATACATCTGATAGATTACAGTCGTCAATATATATTTCATTATCATTCACGTAGTTGACTTTCCCGAGAAATCCTGCCGGAAGAACTTGTGACGGTTCTAACTGATACATAAAGGTGCCATACTGAATTGTCTCGGTGTTGATATTGTCAACTAACAGATAATAGCCTCCATATTCATTGGGGTAGCACCCGATGATGTGTTTCCCTAATTCATCAACGGCGAGATTGATCGCATTCGGGCGAGCTATTGTGGGAGGTGGTGTCAGACTTACTTTCATGATAAGGTCTAACGGATGGATATATGTAGAGTCCGGCGTCCAGATCTCATGATTTCCGTCGATTACACGTATTGAATCAATCTCGGAGCGGAGATATGGTTCAATCTTACCGTTGGTGAGATATACGAATAAAGATCCGTTGTCATCGGCCGACATTACGACTGCGGTCATTAAAAGTTGTAAAAGTAACAATAGCTTTTTCATCGGCGAGTAATTTTGAAGGTTTTGCCGTTGACCGTAATCAACAGTATGTTGTTGTCAAATTTAGCCATGTCGATGACGGCATCTTTGTTGGTGGGAGCTGAGGCTCTCGCGATGATGATGCCTGATATATCAGTGATACTTACTCTGATATCCTGTGAAGCACTGCTTACTTTCAGCAGATTGCCGTCACGACGTATTGTAATATCTGAGTCTGCAGAAACTTCTGTCACATCTGCCGGGTCATATATAAAATTATATTCTTCTATCTCATTAATAGGTAGCAGGATTGTCTCGTTACCGGCTTTAAGATTTAGATTTTCTGAATCTAATTTTATTACGGATTTCCATTTAGTTGCAATAACTTGCTTCGTGCCATCTTTATGTTTGAATACGATTGTATTCTGATTTTCAGCTTGTATTGGGAAAAATATTCCAATAAATGGCACAAAAAATATTGTCAGGATTTTACTCATTTGTAACACTTTAAATGATCATCAAAAGATATTAATATTTCTTTATCAGGTACATATAAAAGAATATCCACCGCTTCTCCTAATAGTATAATAATATTACCATTGATATGATATTTATAGTTGAGAGTATCAGTGTAATAATTAGGGTCATCGGGAGCGTTGTAGGATACGGTTTTGATCGCGTGTCCATCTTGATAAAATTTTAGTTTGTAGGAAGCGCCGGAGTCTACCCATGTTTTACTGCAAAGTGTCTCCTTTGTCAATGAACCTGTCCGCTTTGCATATTCGGCGACCGGGACGCTGAGAACCTGAGTTCGACCGAGGTTTTTGCCGTCGACTGACGCGGTTATCCAAAACGGGAGTTTGGACCAGTCGACATTATCAAATGTAGATGAGTTTCCAACGGTTAGCGAAAGTGTGCCGTAGGCATCGGATGTCACCGACTGAGTTTGTGAAAATACTGTGTTTCCGGAATTGTCGCTGAGAGTTACCGTTACGCTTACAGTTTCATTGGTGCGTGGATCTCCGGTCTTTTGATCAAGTAACGTTACCTGATATCCAATCTGAGCATTTGCGGCATAGGCAACGCTCAAAGTTATTAAAAGAAGTAAGTTTTGTAAAATTGTTGTTGGTTTCATTGATATTATATCTTATAATTCTTAATTCTGTGATGTTATGGTGTGGTTATATGTAAATCAAGCAGTAAACTGATGTAAAATGTGTGATAATGGAATCTATGTACTTGTAGTATAAATATTATATTTAAGATATCTCATTAATAGGGATTAAATCTCCATCTTTATAAAGAAATAAACCGTTAGCTGTAGTATCGTCAGGTCCATATTCTAAATAGTATCCGTGGGAAACAACCACAAAATCCCCATCTATTACATATTTCTCGAATTTATATTTTAGATATCCATTCACGTAAACATATGCACAATCATCTTTAAATGAGATCATAGATATATGTCTTCGATTACAATACCATTTTTTACTCATAAGGATTTGCTTTGTAAGCGTTCCTGTCCGCTTCGCATATTCGGCGACCGGGACGCTGAGAACCTGAGTTCGACCGAGATTTTTGCCGTCGACTGATGCGGTTATCCAAAACGGGAGTTTGGACCAGTCGACATTATCAAATGTAGATGAGTTTCCAACGGTTAGCGAAAGTGTGCCGTAGGCATCGGATGTCACCGACTGAGTTTGTGAAAATACTGTGTTTCCGGAATTGTCGCTGAGAGTTACCGTTACGCTTACGGTTTCATTGGTGCGTGGCTCACCGGTCTTTTGATCAAGTAACGTTACCTGATATCCAATCTGAGCATTTGCGGCACCGGTAATACTAAAAGCAACTACAAAAAGAAACGAACGGAAAAATGTGATAAACTTCATGGCGTTGTTATGCCTCGGTCATCCTCTCGTCGGCTATTTAGTTCGTGTGTCTAAAACAAGAAAGCGTAGGAATCTGTATCTGTTGCCGTCCTACGGATCGAGGCTTCTCGCATTGCCTTACCTATGTTGGACGGCAACGCAGAAGCCCACGCTTGTATATGCAACAATAACATTCGGCTATACCTTTCACAAGGTATATACCAAATGCTTGATATTACATATCCACGGGCATCTACCGTTGCTCAATCCTTGACATAGGTGGGAAATTTTGCGAGAATTTCGATCCGTCAAGAATCAGCGCGGATAAACGCATTCAAAAATAAATCTCACATCCACCTAAGGGTGTGATGCATTACAAATTTACTACTTATTTTCAGAATAAAGAATAATTGGCGAGGTATTATTGTCGCTATGTATCTAT
>CAZHHF010000092.1:0-7849 GCA_964531905.1 uncultured Bacteroides sp. | reverse complement strand
CCGTCGGCTTTGGAGGCAATGACTCCGAGTGCCGACCGCTCGGCTTCGATACCTTCCTCGCGGGCAACGTAGGCCAGATGATCAATGGTATCGGCGATCGTTATACGGTTGAAATCATAGATCTGACAGCGCGAAAGAATCGTTGGCAATATCTTGTGTTTCTCGGTTGTGGCGAGAATGAAAATAACGTAGGATGGCGGTTCCTCAAGAGTTTTGAGGAATGAGTTGAATGCCGCCGAACTCAGCATGTGGACTTCATCGAAGATGAACACGCGGTAGCGCCCGTTGGTGGGCGGCACCTGCACCTGATCGCAGATTGCGCGCATGTCATCGATGCCGTTATTGGATGCCGCGTCGAGTTCAACGATGTTGAGTGAACGACCTTCATTGAATTCACGGCACGATGCACACTCGTTGCACGGGTTACCGTCGGCAGTAGGATGCTCGCAGTTGATGGTTTTTGCGAAAATGCGGGCGCACGAAGTCTTACCCACACCGCGCGACCCGCAGAACAGGTAGGCGTGGGCCAGACGCTGTGATGCTATCGCATTGCGGAGAGTGGCAGTCAGTGATTTCTGCCCGACAACGCTGTCGAATGTCGTCGGACGATATTTTCGGGCTGATACAAGATAGTTTTCCATTTACTGCAAATATAAACAGAAATCTCCAATCCACAAAAAAAGAAAGGACAACATCCCGCCCCGCAGAACATTGTCCATAAGAATATATTTAATCAAACCATCATTATCGCGACTGCTGTTTATCCCTGTAGATCCTTTCCGGCCGGTATTGCCGTAAAGGGTAATTCGTTTCATCGTCTCGCTGCCCAGCCCGCGTCGCTTCCAACGCGTGATTTCTTCAACCATCCGGCGGGACCGTCCCGCTCGGTCTTCAATGAGATTTATATCTCCCTGAAAGCAGTGTCTGCAATCGTTTCAAGGTTCGCTTTGTATATTGTAAACGCTTTGTAACATGATTGTGTTTGGTTTGGAAATGTTAAAATATCTTATATATATATTTGACAGCTGCCCGATAGTTAAGGTAACGTTACTTTAACTGTTGTTAATCGAATTTGATAAGGCGTTAATTATCAGTGGGGTATTTTGTTAAAACCGGTGTTAATTCCGACTTCGAGTGGTGTTTTCACAGTAATCTTTTTTCGTTGGAGCGGTTAAGGAGCATTATAATTTTGTCGCTCCAATGTCAATGTTCAAAATTTAAAATCTTATCAACCAAAATGAAATTAAGTGAAAATCCCCGTCATGCCGACCGTTATCTGAATCTGCGCGAGTGTGACGGGAATCTCGTTGTTACCGGTATTATGTCGGCCCTACCGGGGCAGCACTTCATCGGCCCTCAACTATCTCCTGTTGAAGGTGTGTCGGTTTACAGTTGTATTGCCTGGGAGCCAGGATCGGGAAATGTGACAGGCGTATCGGCCGACGGCAGCCGGTATGATCATCTCGCTGTTGTGGCTTCACGACCGGTTTCGGCAGTTGCCCATTCCGATTGCATGATAACCCTGTTTACTGAATCGGAGCGTGTGTCGATTGTGAAAGATGGAGATGCGTGGATTCGTACAGGTGATATAACGGAGTTTCCGGTTGCCGGAATCAGGCCTACCGGTCAGGCCACGGTGAGTGTTGCGGTCGACCGTTATCAGTTTAAGTCATCTGCCGATCTGCGTACGGTTCCGGTCAGTGCAACCGACACTGCGGTTATTACCGGGAATCTTCTCGATGCATATTCCGGGTTACGGCGCAAGGTAGCCGGTGCCGGTCGATGTCTTATGCCGGTATTTGTACGCTACCGTCTGCTCGACAGCAACGGAAACCTGCTCTATCTGTCCAATCCTCAGTTGATTGCAGCTGATAACAGGAGTCGTCTCGGTGTTAGTCTGCCGATCGACATCGCTTCACCGGCGATGGAACAGTTTAATATGGCGGCCGAATCATTCGGCATCGCTATTCATCTGCCTGAAGATCAATCGGCAGCCATAGCTTCGGTGATGATTGTCGAGACTACTCCCGAGATAGATATGATTGATTTCGGATCGCAAGCTTCAGTATCGGTAAGCCGCGACGCTTCCGGACAGTATAAACTTACGGTAGGTATGCCATTCTTATCCGATTCACTCTATAGTGCGGTTCTGTCGGGGGCGATCGATTCTCTCGAGCGTCTGTTTGTACCGGTGGCACGTATTACCGAACCGTTCTGCCACGGGGAGAGAACGGTGACTGTTAGGGCCGCGACCGATGTTGCGACTTCTTCCTATGCTCTCCAGGCTTCCCGTATCCGTGAATCCGTTCTGTCGGTTCATGAGGTTGACCGTGGCGTGCTTCAACTTGTTTCGGTCCCCAATAGTTTCACTGCCCGACATTCAGCCGTAAGTGGTCCGGCAACGATCTATGCCGGAGTTTCAGCGATCCGTTTCAATGGATACGGAGCCGGCAGTTTCGCTTTATCGGTCAGCAATGAACCGTGGCGTAGCGCTGTAACGGTGAAGTTCGCCGGTGGTGACTCTCAGGTCGTAGCCGTTTCCGAAGGGAGCGGGAATGCTCCCGTTACTCTGGCGCCGCTGCTCTGCTATCCGTCAGATGATGCGGTTGAGATGACTGTGGCACTGAGTCGCGGTGAAAAAAATTATCGCCGCACGTTCAAGCTTACTCATGCCACCGGTTCAAGGCTTTCGTTCTATCTGTCGGATTCGCTTGCCCCGATAACATTCGAAGGCTATGAGACTCCGGCTTTCATCGTGCCGGCTGCTGATGCTCTCCCAGTACCGCTTCCCGGAGTTATTCTTGCCGCACCGACTTCCGATCAGCTCAACCCTGTGTCGTCGTTACAGATCGGATCGGGCGATGTGGCGGCGGTAGTTTCTGCCGATGGAAACCGGTCGGGGTGGGATAATTCGAGAAGCCGTTTCATAGTTTTCGGTTCCGATGGCATATATAAGGCGGTGGTTGATGCTTCGGGTACTATTGCTGCCGCCGGACTCATAGGTCGATCAGTGGTGAGATCGGCCGGTGCGGTAGCTGAAATTCCTGCTTATGGAATAGTGGCTGTAGATTGTCGTGGCGAATTAATCAGAATCAGCGGTGTGTCGGTCACTTCACTCGGACGCACCGGCGGGGAGATCATTGCCTATGATGCCTCATGCTCCGAACTGTTGCTGTTTGAAAAAGGTGGAAACGGTACGGCTTTGGTGATGGATATGGCGACGCAACGTTTTGCCAGCCGTACCGTATCGGGATTCCCTACATCGGTGATAAACAGTGGCGACGGATCGGTTATTGCAGTGAAAAATATCATCTATGATGTTTCATGCGCCACAACTGACTGGATAGTGCCGGTGATGCTCACTGTTGAAACTCCGGTATCCTCGACTGCGCCAGCAGGAGTTGTCAGAAGCCGTGGTATGCGACGCTTGCTTTCGATTGATCTCGATGTGAAGTCGGAGCAGATGGCTGGTATGGATGTGGAGGTGTTTGCCGGTGTTGAAGCGGTTGAACGCATGGCGCGTTTCTCGATTTCATCGGGTAGTATTGTGTCGCCGCTTCTGTTAAATGTTGCTTCACGGCGTGTGAATATGGTAACTGTGACTCTTTCCGGAGGAATGATTCCCGGAAGTGTGTTCCGAAGTATTACCGTTAACCGAAAAAGCTTATGATTGATATTATCGAAGAGAATAACAGGCGTCAGGCGCTTTACAATGGCGGAATCTACGATCCGGTCACCGGTGAGGGATCGGTTGGAGAGCGCGTGGAGATCCGTAATGCATGGAGCGACGGCAAAGTGATGATTCCCAAAAGCATGAACGAGGAATTACGCTCGGTAGCTGTCAACGACCGTGATTCATGGGTGAAACTGCGTTGCCGTCATGATTTCGAGTTCTGGGCCGTGACCTGCGCCCGTATAAAGGATAAATCGACAGGGCGCACTATCCCTTTCCGCCTTAATAAACCGCAGAGACGGGTACTGGCGGTTATGGAAAAACAACGCATGAACCGGTGTCCGATAAGGATCATAATGCTTAAGGCGAGACAATGGGGCGGTTCTCTCTTATATATCTACTCATATATTTGAAATAATTACTATCTTTGCTATATGAATAAGAAAGTTATAGCAATAATTCGTACATCAACAAGCCAACAGGAGATAGATAGCCAACGAAAAGAAGTCATTAATATGGCTATTAGCGATGGTTACGCCATAGATGAAATAGAGGTTGTTGGAAATGCCGGGGCATCAGCAATAAAAGTAGATGAAGCATATACCGAGAATATGAATAAAGTGTATGAGCTATTAGAAAAGGTATCAACTATTGAAGCCGTTTACACTTGGGCTATTGACCGTATCGGGAGGAATGAAGAAATCTTGATGAGGTTAAAAAATACTCTCGTAAAAAAGCATATCCAATTAGTTATTAAAAATCCATCTCTACGTTTATTGAATACAGATGGCGAAGTTAATAGTGGGATTGAGCTTGCATTTGCATTATTTGCTACAATGGCAAAGCAAGAAATGGAACAAAAGCAAGCAAGATTCATGCGCGGTCGGAAAAGGAATGATGAGCAAGGAAAATATAACGGTGGATATGTTGCATTTGGGTATAAAGTTGAAAATGGTAGAATCGTTGTTAATGAAGAAGAAGCAAAAACTGTTCGATTGATATTCAATGAATTGGCAAGTGGTAAATATAGCTGTGACGCATTGGCAAGAGAACTTCGATCAAGAGGAATATTATTTAAGGGAAAGAAACTGCTGTTTTCAAATGTTAGAGGTATTCTAAAGAACAAGATATATTGTGGAGAGCAATTATCAACCACAGGAAATATAAGGAATATACCACCTATTGTCAGTAAGGAGTTATATTATTCTGCTTTAAAAGCGATTGCCGGCAATAATCCGAGTAAGACCAATTCAACGACAAATCGTTATCTATTTGGATTAAGGCTAATAAAATGTCCTGTGTGTGGTTGCCATTTTTCAGTAGCGGCAAAACTATATCAGTGTCACAATCATAATCGTAATGGATATGACAGCCGTAAGGCGTTTACAAAATGCACCAATGGCATATCCATAGGCGTAGCTAATTTAGATAGATTATTGTGGTATGCTGCTTCATGCGTTCATTTTGATTATCTTAGAGATCTAATAAACTCTCGTAATTTAGGCTTAGATGAAAAGATTTCAATTCTAAAACAAAAAATCTCTAATCTATATAATGAAATTGATTCAATTACCGAAAGGAGAAAAAGAATCAATGAAGTTTATATGGATAATGGCATAACAAGAGAAGAACGAGATAATAAATTTAGAAAACTCACAGTTGATAAAGATACTTATAGTTTGAAAATTCGTGAGTTTGAAGAAGAAATAACTGGATTAGAGGCTCTAAAGAATGGAGATACAACAGAATTGTTCTTTGATAATATAAGAGCCTTGTTGTTACTTGATAATAAAGAACTCCAATGTAAAATTGTTCGTAAACATATTAAGTCAGTCGAATTAGAACGTAGTACCTACAAGAATTATAAGAGGGTTCTGAAAATACGTATAATATATTTTAATCATGTTCCCGAAGAATACCTATATGTAGCAAAAAGTAAAGGTGAATTTTTCCCTTTGATTAAAGGATCTATTATACTTGATGAACTGGGCAATCCTAAATCCATACCTAACCTTAGTCAATTAAAGGATTCTATTTGGAATGAAGATAAAACATGGGGTACCCCGATATATAGCTCGATACTATAACTTTGAAAAATGGGGTTTATTAGTTTAATTATCTTATGAGATTTAAATGTTACAACAATAGGATCCGCTCATATAAGACTTTAATCCTGTGAGAAAGCTGTATCAGTGATATAAGGATTTGGATAGAATGAGTTTGTAACATGGATATATGTTACTATCTTTGTAAAACAAGTATGACGTTCTTTTTAATGATTATATATGCCACATTGTATAAAAATTACAATGACAAAAAGGAGCATTTGGACCAATAATCCATTTGCTCCTTTTCTGTTTTCATAACCTGTCATTTATAACTCTGAAACTCCTCGCGACAGGCAAGAGGAGGATAACTCAGCGCTGAGTTAAAAATATGTCTCTTGGACATTTCCACACAGCGAGTCTATGTGGAAAATTACTTAGCGATGCGAGATAGAGTAATGATGTCCGCAGCATCGCTAATGTCCCAATATGCAGGGGATAGCATAGAGATTGCTCAACTCTGAGTTAGCACAGATAGCCATAGATAGAGTAAGATGAACTCTAGAAACAGGAGGGTGTGCCTTCCTGTTTTTTATAAAGATACATATTACTCAAATGCGTTGAGTCTTATGTCTATATATTTTGTAATCAGAATATGCTTTACTAACGATAATATCCTTTTGCTTAAAATCGCTAATCCATTGTTCCCCATTCCACATTGCAATATGTCCAAATATATGATGTCTAACATATGGAAATACACAAATATCTCCTTTTTGAGGAATATAGGAATCTTCTTTTACTTCTTTCCATCCGATCAAAGGAAGATAGTATCTATAAGCCCATGCCGGAAGTATGATCGCAGGACAATCGCCTGATTGCATAGCTCGCATAACAAACCATGCACAACAATTATGAGAACGTGATAAAGCATTCTCTGTAAGATTTTTTGTAGCCTTATCTACATTGAATGATGCAACATTACACCATACAAAGTAACCAGTAATTAAAATGATAACTATTAGAATTTTTTTATTCAAAATTTTGCGTTTCATCTGCGATGTTTTTAATATCTATATTATACTAATTAGTTGTTCCAGGAATAATACCCCAAATCCTTGCGGGTATGGATGCTGGACTATCCAGATCTAGAAGACTATTACACTAATCAATTGTTCTTGTAGTTGGACCATAATGCCTAATAGTAGCTGCTATAGACCTCAGTTGTCCATGAGGAATAGAGTTTTTGAATATATTGTATGCTTCAGTCGCACAAGTATGTGATAACCCATATTTCTGACGGTCTTTATTGTTAGCCTGCTAATTTATATAATTATAAGCTGCACTATAATCAACATTGTTAAAAAAACTAGCGGTAAAAGATCCGTAATCCTCTGGTATCTCGTGTCGTATTCTTCTTAAATAATCTTGACTAGATTCATCTTTATTCCTATTAGGTAATATATGTTTTCTCCAATTACCTTTACCAGGTACTCCGATTAATTTGTCATCAGTGCTACTATAGCGTCCATATTCGTACATTGCAGCCTCACCATCAGGACTAAATAAAATTGCAGAAGCATGTCCAACTGGTAACTTAGTATTACCAAGAATAGCTCCTAAATCAATCCCTCCGATGACAAATGCACCTCTGGCTCCTGCTGAATAATTGGGAAAGTTTAAATAAATACCTTCAGATCTATCCATATCAGTAAGATTATTATTAAGTTTAGTCCTTACTTTAATCTTATCTGGCTATATCCAATGAAAGTAGCCATCTTTAAGTTCTACTTCTGTCTAGCTATTGTCTGAGTTGATTCTGTAATATCTTCCGTTCTTCTTAATGAATTTATGTGCCATAAATTCCTATTACACTTAAATCACTAAATAACGACTAATAATGCTCCTGTAGCAGTTCGTTTGTCAGTTTCTTTTGTTCCGTCTTTGTATGGTATATAGTAATTTATAGCAGTGTTGATTAAATCCTCTGCTCCCAAATGGAATAATTTGTATAAAGATAAAGAATCTTTTACAATCTTCTTTAACGCATTTAGGTATTCCATTGTGTATGGTATATATCCATATTTTGTGAAATAGTCTAACATTTCATTCAATATGATTTTTTTAGGGC
>CAZHHF010000091.1:0-7949 GCA_964531905.1 uncultured Bacteroides sp. | reverse complement strand
AGGCTGTTTAACGATATACTGAAGAATCGAAGAGGGGAAATAAACTTCGAGCGCACGTTTGTTGATTGTGATTGCGCCGTTACCTTCTTTAAGAATAACACGGGCGATAGCTGCTTTACGGCGGCCTACTGCATTTACTGTTTCCATATTCGATTATTTCAGTGTGTTGATGTCAATAACAGTCGGATTCTGGGCCTCATGAGGATGGTTGGGGCCATTATAGACATGCATGTTCTCAATCAGACGGCGTCCGAGACGGTTTTTAGGAAGCATGCCTTTCATTACGCGGATATACAGAGGGTGCATTCCGGGTTTGAGGTGCTTGTTGAAAGATTTTTTCATAAGAACCTCGGGAGAAAGTTCACGCTGACCGCCGGGATAACCGGTATAATTGAGATAAATACGGTCGGTCAACTTTGTCGGCATTGATGATAATTACATTGTCGCCACATTCTACGAAAGGCGAATAGGTTGGTTTATATTTGCCGCGAAGGAGCTTTGCAACTTTCGCGCACAAACGACCGAGTACCTGATCGGTAGCATCGATCACCACCCAGTTATGCTCAATGCTTTGAGCGTTGGGGAATTGGGTTTTGTAGCTTAGAGTATCCACTTCTAATTTGTTAATAGTTTGTTAGTTAACTAAAAATCTCGACACTATGCCTCGGCCAAAAGACACAATGTTCCGATTTCTTATTTTTGATTTTTGGATAAAATCGGCTTGCAAAGGTACACATTTTTGGGTCGTTAGCAAAATTTTCAGCTAATTAATTTCACACATTTTATATTATTGACCCTGACCTTAATTTCCCGACGTATTCATCACCTCCGATAATTCTTCCTCTATCACACCTGATCTATACCCCTGCCCGGTTTTGACAAGAGTCCTATCAGGTCCGAAAATAAAGAAAGAAGGATAACCGCTCACGTTATATTTGAGACAAGTGTTTCCCATTGCACCTGTGCCGTCGAACACCGATGGCCACGTGATACTGTCGCGTTTCACAGCCTTACGCCATAATTCTTCAGTGTCATCACAGGAATAATTAACAAACCCCACCTTTCCGTCATACTTCTCCCTCAGTTGTGCAATCTCTTTTGTGGCTTGTATGCAAGGTCCGCAGTAGCATTGCGAGAAATCTACAACGATATAAGGCTCTTTCATCTCCGAAAGGCGGAATCGGTTACCGTTCTGATCCATACCTTCAATCTCATAGTCAGCTAAGGCTGCCCCTTCGGCGATTGGAGTCAGCGAAAGATAATTTTCCAACATCTTGCCATGTCCGCTTTCTTTCCTGTCAGGAGTCAGATGCGAGAAAATTTCTAACAGATCCTCTCGAGGCATGTCCATCATATTATAACGCAACCGATCCAGAGTCACCCATGAGTTTGGATACTCCATATACATTTGTTTCTCTTTCAGGGCGAGGTGTCTGTAACCGGCATAAATGGAATCTTTCTCCTCCTTTGTCATTTTGGGCAGATTCATCTGCATGCGGTTCAACTGTTCCATCGGAGCGTTGATCTCCCGGTTGAATATGATAAAATCAGCGCTCCAGGACGCTCCTTCATAAGAGAGACTTTCATTCTCAATATCCTGTACCGTACCCGAAATTATCTCATCTTCGTTATTGGACACAAAAAACGAAATGACACCGTTTTTTGTATACGCATACGCCTGCGCAGGGTATTCCAAACCCGAAACATCGGCAAGCACACCGCGGCCGTTAACAACCTGAATCGTATCGAATCGCCAGTCGTCGAAACCGCGTTCGCTGTCATGAATCCTGACCACGAACTCAGTTGTGTCGGCCATACCCGAAATATTGAACGTGGTTGTAAAACCTTTCCCGGCCTGCATACATGCCGAAGCGCCGAGTGCTGCCAGCAATAATAAAACTGATTTTCTCATACTGATAATGGATTATTCTATTTCAACAATATCGAACACATTGGTAAGATTATACGGTGTGATAGTCACATTCTCCCATGTTCCAAAATATGTCGACACTATGTAAACCTGCAGTTTTTCAGAACTCAACGATCCCGGAACGTTCGGTATTGTAATTTTCATAGTCGGCGCGTCGCCTGAAGAGTGACCGATAGCCGCATTTGTTATTTTGCAATCAAACGTCGTGTTGGGACTCCATGCCGTAGCAACGCAACCGAGCGTAACTTCCAGAGTTGATGCCGTACCGGTTGAAGGCGTCCAGTAAAGCTCACTTTGAGGGACCGGAATTGTAAAATGATCTATCGAATTCACTTTAAATGAATTAGAATATTCTTCACCGGTAGTCGACTTACTCTTCACCGAAACCGTCAGCCATGCATCGCATTCAAATTCAGGTTCTTCCGAAAAAACAATTTTCTGTATGTTGTCGGCAATAATTATTTCAGCGTCCCGGCTGTTTTGCTTGATCAGATTCCCGATAAGCGTGAAATTGAGACGCCCGCGCATGCCCGACAATGGAATTTTAAATTCAAGCGGGTCACCGGAGTAAGGCTTCTCATCGATCATATATCTTACAGTCCCATTGTTGGCAATCAGCGATATGCTTCTTAACACAACCCCTTTAGGAGCAGTCATTTCAACATTCGAAACTCTGATTGTCATTTCCTCAGTCACGTTTAACCACGATGAATTTGGCAATTCTGTAACAGAGGCCGTTACCGTGACTTTTGACGTATCGATCGGCGCAAGCTTAGGATCATCATGATCGGCACACGACGCCATCAGTCCGCATATCGCGAATAACAGATATTTCAATAATTTATTCATACTCTTGATTTAGAAATTATAACCAACGCTGAAATTCACGTGATTCTCATGAAATTTGACAAGGGAATCACTGAGCATGTTCAGCATACCGAGACTTCCGTTTACGCCAAAATAGAAATGCTGATAGGTAACACCTGCACCGATACCCCATAACAGGTTCACACGCTTCATACCGCCCTCTTCACCGTAGAGGCTTCCCGACATTTCGAGATTAGCACTTTTGATATACTCTTTACCCTTGAAGGCTACTTCCAGCTCCGGACCGGTGAACACCGACACCTTGACATCATTGGTAAAATCGAAATGATAACCCGCCATAACCGGAACGCGCATACCGAATTTCTTTAACGATACACTGTCATATATTATATCATCCTGGAGAGCCTTTACATACTCTTTTTTAAGCGAATAAGTATTGTAAAAGAATTTTAGACCAGGTTCAATGTAGAAATTGGCTACCACCGGGTAATTGTAGATTCCGCCGAACTCTACTCCGCCACCGTTGTTAAATACACTCACTCCGATATTATCTACCGACACATTACCGGGACATGTCACCTCGCCACCGACACGGATACCGAAGTATGCCTTGTTATCGGGATTATTCACGATTGTGTTCTGCGCCATAACGCCTAAAAATGCAACAACGGCAAATGCAACTGATACTAAACGTTTTTTCATAATAATAACATAATTATTCTACCCCAGACTCTAAGGCATTTGGTTTATATACAGAAACGTGAGCCAACTATGCCACGTCGTGATTTGTAGGTCGTAGGAAACCATTTGAGCAGATGTAACAATAGCGACCCACGCTATATGCGTGAGAACCACTATGCCAATCTCTTGCTCTGTTTAATGAATTTCCTACGTTCACAAATCACAAGATAAGCATAACGCTTCTTATTTTCAATAATATCTGATAGACGTTAGTCTATTCACCCGCAAAGATAACCAATATAATTAAATTACAATCATTAATTGTTATCATAATTTCATTCTTAAAGTAGAAACAAAATCTTCTAAAGGTATTGCTCCTGCTTCTTCTAAAATTTTATTCAGTTCATTTTCATCTTTCACAACAATTATATTTGATTCAGAAGTTTCACATATAGGACTATTTTTGAAAAAATTAGCTATTATTTCTTCATCAGACCATTTGGTGCGAGGACATATTTTCTCGTATCTTGATTTTATATCACTATCCATATTTTTTAAGTCAAGGAAGTACTTGATACTCATAATTCTGAAACCAATTTGTCGCCCAATGCTTTTTTTATGGAATTTTCAGTATCGCTTCCGGTAACATAAACGGCAACGGCCATCTCCACCTGCGCATTCATTCCTAATAAGGCACTCATGGAGACTAACAATGCCACACATAAATTAAATAATGTTCTCATAACTTCTGACTACGATTTATCTGCACCTCACACCTTAAGTCACTGACTTCGACTCGGCGTAGGTTGTGAAAATTAAAAAAAAATATCTTATTTCACAATATCGGGTCAAAAAAGAAAAAAAGCGCGACCGATCACATAATGAAATCTGTCGCGCTATATTTTATAATCGTATGCGGTATAACAAGGGTTATTCAAACAAATGGCGGAGCTTACTGAACAGTCGTTTCACGGTCGATTCATCAGGAGTGACGTCAGGCTGACCCTTGAGCGACTCAATGGCAGCTCTTTCCTGATCGTTCAGCTTCTCGGGAATGTAAACCATCACATTGACAAGTTCATCGCCCGGAGTACGTGTACGGTAATCAGGAATACCCTTGCCACGCAGACGAAGCACCTTACCCGGTTGAGTTCCCGGAGCGATTGTCAGTCGCGCACGACCTGTAATGGTCGGCACTTCCACCGAGCCGCCCAAAGTAGCGGTAGGCACATCGAGCATCAGGTTATAGATCACGTCGTTTCCGTCGCGAATAAGTTCAGGATGCTTGATCTCTTCAACCACCACAAGCAGATCGCCGGGAATACCGTCGGCACCACCGTGACGCGGGAAATTACCCTTTTGCGGAACAGCGAGTGTTTCTCCATCGGGAACACCTGCGGGGATGTGGAAAGATACCTGATTATCTTTCTTCTCAACTCCCTCACCGTGGCAATGGCTACACGGAGTGGTGATGACTTTTCCTAAACCGTTACAGGTAGGACAGATCGACTCACTTGCCATCTGACCGAACATTGTGTCCTGAACGGTTTGAACCACACCCTGTCCATGACATGTCGGGCAGGTATTGAATGCCGTACCATCCTTAGCACCGGTTCCGTTACAGTAGGAACATTTGTCCATAGTGGGGATTTTCAATGTCTTGGTGACACCGCTCGCAATCTCGGCGAGAGAGAGTTTAACCCTTACGCGCAGATCGCTTCCCTTACGCGGAGCCGGACCGCGTCGACGGCGTGAACCACCGGTCGCACCACCCCACTGACCACCGAAACGGCCGCCGAAAATATCGCCGAATTGTGAGAAGATATCTTCCATCGACATGCCGCCTGAGCTGTAGAAACCGCCGGCGCCACCACCCGGGAATCCTTGAGGACCCATATCGTGGCCGAACTGATCATACTTCTGACGTTTGGTATCATCACTCAGAACATCGTATGCTTCAGCAGCTTCTTTAAATTTTTCCTCAGCAGCCTTGTCACCCGGATTCTTATCGGGGTGATATTTGATAGCCAGCTTTCGATAGGCCTTTCTTATTTCATCGGCTGTAGCGTTTTTTTGAACGCCAAGCACTTCATAATAATCACGTTTACTCATCGTCAGGTAATTTGAGTATTAATAATTACTGTCCGACAGCCACTTTGGCATGACGCAGAACTTTATCGTTCAAGGTATAACCTTTTGAGATGGTGTCAATAACCTTCCCTTTCTTCGATTCATCGCCGGTCGGAACCATAGCGATCGCCTCATGATATTCCGTATCGAAGTCTACATTATCGGTTGGAATAGCTTTAACTCCGTTCTGCTCTAAATATTTAATAAGTTTATTATAGATCAGCTGCATGCCCTCCTTAACGGCATCGGCATCGGAACTATCCTTGATTGCAGCCAGACCTCTTTCAAAATCATCCACAATGGGAAGAAGTCCTTTAAGCACGCCTTCAGCAGCATTCTTCAGAAGATCGGCACGTTCTCTCACATTGCGTTTGCGGAAGTTGTCAAACTCCGCCATAAGGAAAAGATACTCTTTCTTCTGCTTCTCAAGCTCTGCGTCGCGCTCGGCAACCATATTTTTTAAAGCTTCAACTTCATCAACATCCTCAGCTTCGGCAACGTCCGAGATTTCTGCATCGGGCGTAACGTCCATCACTTCAGGTGCATCAGCCGGTTGTTCATTTACCGGATTCTGAGTATCGGGGGTATGTTCTTTTTTACTCATAATATTATTATATTTTTTCTTCGTTATCTCTACAAAAATATTGCCAAACTTCTTAGAATTGGGCAATTATTATAAAAAGATAACAATATTTACGCCGGAACGTTCAATCAAATCGATTTTACTTTCCTCACTGTCACATCTGATAATGCTTCCACTGCGTTCTCTGCCAATTTGTCATCATCGAAAAGAGCATATACCGACGATCCCGATCCGCTCATGGATGCATATACCGCGCCATACTCATATAGACGGTTCTTCAGTCCGGCGACCAGCGTACATTTTGCGAATACCGACGGCTCGAAATCGTTCATCAGCCGATCTTTCCAGTCCAAAACGCTGTGCGAGATCACATCTGTGATCCTGGCTGATTTGTCGGTTGGTGTCACTCCTGCGTATGCCTGCGCCGTGGATACTCCTTCGCAAGGCTTCGCTATAACAATGGAATAAGCCGACAAGTCAAGTTCGATCGGTTCCAGATCGGTTCCGGTTCCTGTAGCGAGCATCGGACGGTTATAGATAAAGAACGGACAGTCCGACCCTACTGTGGCCACGACAGCCGCCATCTCATCATCGGTAAGCCCGAGATTGAACATTTCATTAAGACCGCGGATAGTAAATGCTGCGTCGGCCGATCCTCCGCCGAGTCCGGCACCGTCAGGAATTATTTTACGAAGATATATATTTACGGGAGGCAGCGTGCCTACATGTTTTTCGAGCGCCCGGAAAGCTTTCATCACCAGATTCTTCTCAGGCGGACAATCGACAGCATTACCGGTCACTGTCAGGGTTGTCTCCGATGACTCCGACGGCACAATCTCCAGCACATCGGTCCAGTCAACCGGAACCATGACGGTTTCTATGTCATGATAACCATCCGGCCTACGTCGTAGAATACGCAGGCCGGTGTTGATTTTACAGTTAGGGAAAAGGATCATTTCTTAGTAAGTGGAGAATAATCGCGTGAGTAACGCAGCATCTGGTCTATATAACCTTCACCGTATGTGACATTGACATCCTCTATCTCACCCGCTGCATTAAATACCGGAACATATACCGGATTTACAAAACCGCGGTAGGGAGGTATGTTCAGATGTGCGTTGCGTTCCAGAACTTCCTTATGGATCGCCGGATCAACCTTAACGGCGTAGGTTTCCACAAGATCGCGGCCGGCTTCGTAGTCACCTTCACTCTTTATGCGCTGTATTTCGTGGAGAAGTTCACCGAACAGGTCACGTAAACGGTTATAATCGTTTATCTTGATATAAGTCTTGCCGTCGATCTTCACCAGTTCTATAACATTATCTTTTTTGCCATGTTCATAGGCCCATTCAGCGATAAGTTTACGGTTACGCATGTGTGCTTCCTCAACATCCTTACCTGGTTCTATGCGCGTGAGCTGGGTCATCATTCCGTTAAGAATATACTTGTAATATTCAGCTTTGTAGGCATCGGGATCCGACAACAATCCGAGTTCAATCATCTTCGGATCGGCAAGATAATAGAGTGCGAAAAGATCGGCACGTGTTTCCTCAAGTGTTGAACCGTGAGCCTTGAGTGCATCAGGATCAGTTCCCGGCAACAGACGTCCCGAACCGTGGCCGAGACATTCATGGAGGTCGGTATGGAGATTATCGGTGATAAACAGATAGTCGGCCATGAGCTTCCGTGTAGGCTCATCGATCACGAACTCCTCGTTGAAACCGTTGCCCTGCGAAGCTTCTGCATAAGCCTCGGTTATATTTTCAATAGTAACCGATTTAGAACCGTGAGCAGCAC
>CAZHHF010000090.1:0-7972 GCA_964531905.1 uncultured Bacteroides sp. | reverse complement strand
AAAATTTAAAGAATTTTGTTTTTTATTGGTGGGTTAATCCGTGGGCAAAGATACAACCAAATTAAATTATCACGAAATTTTTATTGAAAATTTATTGCGATGTTGCGGATTTACTCTTTTTCAAGACAAGCGTCAAGTTCGGCTGAAAGTTTGTCACGGTCAATGTCGCGGCCGATGAATACAAGTTTAATCATACGGTCACCATATTTTTCGTCCCAGTCGCGTGCAAGTCCGGGTTCGAGTTGCATCAGCTGTTTCAGCTCTTCTTCGGGAGCGGTAGCATACCATAGTCCGGCTTCGGTTATGTTTTTCTGGATTCCTGCCTGCTCGAACAGGATCGACATATTGCGGTTCTGGCTGAAATAGAGTACACCTTTAGACCTGATGATGTTGGACGGCCAATGTAGATTGACGAATCGGTCGAAGCGCTCGAAATTGAACGGTGCGCGACGGTAGTAAACGAAAGTTCCTATTCCATATTCTTCGGCTTCACCGTGGTCATGGTGGTGATGATGATGGTGGTGATGCTCATGTTCATGTTCGTGTTCGTGATGATGTTCTTCATGTTCATCATCATCGTCTTCATGTTCATCATCATGGTGATGTTCTATCTCCTGAACCCATGTTGCCGATGTAGCAACCGATTCGAAGTCGAATAGACCGGTATTAAGGAGTTTATGCAGGTCTACATCAGCATAGTCGGCATCGATTATCTCAGCTTTCGGCTGCAGAGTCCGCAGAATGGCACGGATTCGTCCTGCTTCATAAGTTGTGACTTCCGATATTTTGTTCAGAATGATGATATTACAGAATTCGACCTGCTCAATAATGAGTTTTTCGATATCTTCATCGTCGATATTCTCTCTTCGGAGAGCATCGCCATTGTCGAATTCGCTCTGGAGGCGGAGTGCGTCAACAACAGTTACAATGCAGTCGAGTCGTGGGAGTGGAAGCGGATTGTTGTCACCTGCCATCTGACGGATTGCGTCGATAGTCTGTGCAATGGGAGCAGGTTCACAGATACCACTCGCCTCGATAACGATATAGTCGAAACTGCGTGTGGAAACGAGATCCATGAGCTGTTTTATCAGGTCGGTTTTAAGCGTACAGCAGATACACCCGTTCTGAAGTGCGACAAGGTCTCCTGACTGGTCCTGACCAACAATTCCTCCCTTCTGAATGAGACGGGCGTCGATATTGACTTCGCCAATATCATTTACAATTACAGCAAATCGGATTCCGCGTTCATTATTGAGAATACGGTTGAGCAGTGTCGTTTTACCGCTACCGAGATAACCGGTCAAAAGCAGAACCGGTGTTTCGTTTTTTTCCATATTCATAATATCTATGTAGTATATTGTTTTCTAATGTAAGGATTTATTTCTTTGTTATCCGGAGTGTTCCTCCTTTAAGAAGATCCTGCTGGCTGATACGGTAACCTACAGGTTTTCCATCAAGAGTTACTTTACGGATGATGTCGGATTTACTCTCGGGATTCGTGACTTCAATAGTGAGGGAGTCGCGGCCCCAAACTTCGGGATCGAGAGCGATGGTTACTTTATCGAAAACCGGTGTAGTGATGGTGAAATATGGCTCTCCGGGAGTGTCGGGGTAGAGCCCGGCCATTGAGAATATTGCCCATGCCGACATAGTACCGCAGTCATCGTTGCCCGGGATTCCGTCGGGACGGGTCGTGAAGTATTTGTCAAGCAACTGACCTACAATTTTCTGTGTACGCCATTCTTCACCGCGGAACCGGCTGAACAGATAGGGATATACGATGTCGGGTTCGTTTGCCGGATCATATAGTCCGTTATCGAATACATTCTGCAAGTTATTGATGAATTTCTTATCTCCTCCCATAAGGCGTGAGAGTCCTTTTACATCGTGAGGTACGGCGAATGTATAGTTCCACGCGCTACCTTCATGGAATCCGTTTACCGGTTCGAAATTGGCTCCCTGTTCCGGATTGAACGGAGTTATGAACGATCCGTCGGGGAGGAGGGGCCTGAACGCTCCTGATTCTTTATCGTAATATTTTTTGTAGCCGAGCGAGCGATCGTAGAAGAGCTTTGCATCATCGGTTTTTCCGAGTGCTTCGGCGAGCTGCGAGAGAGCATAGTCGGCTGTATAGTATTCAAGAGCATGAGATACTGAGTTATCATACTGTTCGCGCAACGGAACGTAGCCGAGTTGGAAATAATCATCGGCATCGGGACGCAGAATATTTTCAGATCCGTTGGTTGTTGCTCCTTTTTTCATTGCTTCATAAGCGAGGTCTATGTCGAATCCACGCAGTCCGCGCAGATAAGAGTCGGCTATGACGGGAATTGCGGGATCACCTTCCATCGTCAGTGTCTCGCGGCCGTAAAGTTCCCATTTCGGAAGCCATCCGTTTTCGCGATACATTCCGATCATAGAGTTGATCATGGCAGTCTGTCGATCGGGATAAACGAGGGTGAGCAACTGATGAAGGTTGCGGTATGTGTCCCAAAGAGAGAAAACAGTGAAACGGTTAGAATCGGTTTTACCGATCGAATCGTTTTCCATCATGGGGTATTCGCCGTTGACATCCTGAAGAATGTTGGGGTGGATCAGCGAGTGGTATAAAGCGGTGTAGAATACGGTTTTCTGTTCATCGGTACCGCCTTCGACAGTTATGCGTCCGAGATCGCGGTTCCAGGCCTGACGCGCGTTGTTGTGAATAGTGGCGAATGTGGTTCCGGCGGGCTGTTCTGTTTCGAGATTGAGACGGGCATTCTCCTCGCTTACAAATGATACGCCAAGCGATACTTCTATTTCTTCACCGGGAGTAGTATTGTAGGTGTACCACACACCGATATCGTCTCCGGAGATCTGTTTTGAATAGTTCTTATAGATTTTGTAGGTGCCGTCATCTTCACACCATTGAGATTCGGCTGTCATCGGACGCTGGAATTTCCAGTAACCTTGACTCTGCGGCACACGGCTCACTCTCATGACGAAATATATGGGGAAGACTGCATCGGAGTTATAACAGAATGTTCCAAGCAGTTTTGATCCCGCAATTTCGGTAGGTGAAACGCGGCGGACAGTGGCACCGGTTTCGTTGGTGAGTCCTTCTCCGAGATTAAGAAGGATATTGCCTTTACCCTCGGGGAAACGGAAACGGATGCGGCTCGTGCGCGGTGTGGCTGTCGCTTCGGCAGTGATACCGTATTTATCGAGTGTGAGTCCATACCACCCCGGTGTCGCGTTCTCGTTTGAATACGTACTACCGTAGTTATGATAGTCAACATCGAGATCACCCGAAGTCGCCATCACAAGGAGTGATCCGAGTTCAGGACATCCGACTCCGCTAAGGTTAACGTGGGAGAATCCGGTGAAATAGCGGTTAGTGTGGTCGTAGGGTGTCGACCACCACCGACTGTCTTTATCGAACCGGTTTATATCGGATCCCATTACGTTAAATGGTGTTACCGACATCAGACCGTTGGGTGTTAGTGCGCCGGGATTGGCAGTACCGTAATTGGTAGTTCCGATAAAGGGATTTACCATGTCGACCGGTTCTTTGGTATTGGCGGAAAGAGAGAGGTTTAAGACAGCTGCAAGTATAAGTGATTTTTTCATATCGATCGTTGGATTATTTTTCAATAACAGGTTTATCGGTCATTACGAATTCAAATTCGGCTCCGTTGACAATATCGTCGTGGGTGAAGAACGGGCGATCAAGTGTTTTTCCGTTCAGTTTAACCGACTCAACGTATTTGTTATCTTTTGAATAGTTCTTTACATCAATGACAATATTTTTGCCTCCGGGAAGGTGTATCTCGGCATAGGGGAACCAGGGGCGTCCGATAGAATATACCGGTTTTCCAGGGCATACCTGATAGAAGCCAAGCGAGTTTAGAATGTACCATGATGACATCTGTCCGCAGTCCTCGTTACCTGAAAGTCCATCGACGTCGGCGTGGTATTGTTCCTTGAGAACCTGATCGACGAGTTCCTGGGTGCGATAGGGCTGATCCACATAGTTATAAAGGTGGATTATATGATGAGATGGTTCATTGCCGTGGGCATATTGTCCGATAAGTCCGCTTATGTCGACCGATGCAGTTTCTCCTTCGAGACGTGAGTCGGCGGTGAATAATGAGTCGAGTTTCTGAACGAATGCATCACGACCACCCATAAGTTCAATGAGTCCTTCAACATCTTGCGGAACGAACCAAGTCCATTGCCAGGCAGTTCCCTCGCAGTAGTCGTCCTGACGGTGATTGGAAGAGTAGGGGCTGAACGGCTCGTGCCAGTTGCCCTTAGCGTCCTTACCGCGCATAAAGCGTGTTACAGGATCGAAATAGTTCTTATAGGCTTTCCCTTTTTCGCGGAATTCGTTTACTCCCGCGGTGTCTCCGGCGGCTTCGGCAAGAACGGAGATGCACCAGTCATCGTAGGCATACTCGAGACCTTTTGCTACAGATTCGTTCTCTTCATCCCACGGAATGAAACCGAGAGTGTTTTTGAATTCTTTGGAGGGGTAATATAGGGCGCGTTTTACGGCAGGATGTGCAATGATGCCTGCGGTGTCGGCTGCTGAAGAGCGTCGGGCTGCCTGATAGGCTTTCTCAATGTCGAATGTAGCGATGTTTTTTGCAACGGCATCGGCCATAAGTGAGACTGCATGGTAGCCGGTCATGGTGGCGGTATAGTTGCCTGAGAGTTCCCACATTGGGAGTAGTCCTCCTTCATCGTATTTGGCGAGAAGCGATTCAATGAACCGGTTGTTGAGTTCAGGATCAATTATTGTCATCAACGGGTGAAGCGCACGATGAGTGTCCCAGAGAGAGAATATGGTGTAGACTGGCTTGTCAACGCTGCCCTGACGGGGCTGTTTGTCCATGCCGAGGTGGCGTCCGTCAACGTCGGTGAACAGGTTGGGGCTGACAGCCATGTGGTACATTGCGGTGTAGAAAACAGTACGGTCGCTATCATTATCGGCAGTGATGTCAATTTTTGAGAGGTAGTTGTTCCATGCGTTGCGTGCATCGGTGCGTATATTATCAAAGTCCCATCCAGGTATTTCGGCGGTCAGATTCTTTTCGGCGCCTTCCATATCAACTGCCGAGATTCCGATTTTCGCATAGATGGTTTCATCTTTGGCTGTCGGTGGGAATTTGAGCAGAGCTTTACAACGTGGAACAGGGTATCCGTTGCTGTTTGTAATTGTGTCGCTCACGATCGTACAGGTAAATGGTTTTGAGAAAGTGGCAAACATGCTCAACTGCTGGTCGAAGGCCCATCCTCGGGTAATCCTGGACGCCCGTATAGCTGTGTCACCAATCTGTTCAACCTGCAGATCAAGGATACGCTGGTTATAGATTGAATAATCAAGGTCGATTATCAGGCCGGGATCATCGGTTTCGGGAAACGTGAACCGAAAGATGGCTGCTCGGTCGGTGGATGTGATTTCAGTGTTGATTCCGTAACGGTCGAGGAAGACGGAATAGTAGCCTGGCTCAGCAATTTCATTCGTGTGGGAGAATGAGGATGCGAACGGTCGGTTCTGCAGGGTATCGATCTGCGGGTCAATTACCTGATTGCCGACCGTGGGCATGATGAGGAAGTCGCCGAAATCGGCACATCCGGTTCCGCTTAGATGGCTTTGCGCGAATCCGTTTATAAGTGAGTCGTCGTAGTGGTATCCAGAACAGGCATCCCATCCGTTGATACGTGTATCAGGGCCGGGTTGTATCATTCCATGAGGTCTAACGGGTCCAGGGAATGTGTGTCCATGTCCTCCCGTGCCGATAAACGGGTTGACCCACGCAGTGTAATCATTGACGGAATTGCCGGTGGTGGAGCAGGAAGCAGCTGAGATTAATGCAGCTGCAGCTGCGACATAAATTATATTTCTCATAAATATATCAGTGAATTAGTTTCGGAACGTTGATTTTATCAATAATGTGAAATCGGATGTAAATATACTACAAGTTATTTAATAAATCATTATTGTATAGAGTAAATATGCAAGTTCGTTTTAACTTTTTTAGATTTAATTTGTTTATATTGAAAAATGTTTGTAGATTTGCACTGTTTAAAATCCCATTCATCGTGTTAGTTCAGTAAAATTTTATGCATAGGGCATGAAATATGAGTTTTTGCGGGATTGATTTCCCGAAAATTCTGATGAACTTGCGTTTCCCTAATTTTGAGATATTTTAATTAAACGACATTAGAATTGTGTACATTTCGGATCGGGATAATCCGGCGGTTGAGATGTATATGATCTTAATAATAAGAAAATAGAATTATTAAAGTAATTCCATTCATTTTACTTTATGTACAATATTGACGATTTATCATCTATGGCCGACGAACAGCTAAAGGCTGTCGCCGAGTCAATGGGACTGAAAAAAATCGATCCTTCCCAAAAACAAGATTTGATTTATCAGATTCTGGATAAACAGGCTGAGGATCATGTGGCTTCTTCTCTTGCAAAGCCGGCAAAGAATCAGGCTAAAGAGCAGCGGAAGAAAAAACAGTCTTCTGAGGCTAAATCAAAACAGAAAGCTGATCAGCAATTAGTAGCTAAGGCTGCCGATGATAGTGAGAACGCTCAGTCGAAACGTAAAGGGCGTGTAAAGAAAGAGAAGACTCCCGATCAGAAGCCGGTCGCAGATGAAGAAAAGGTTGCCGTAGAGGATGTAACGCCTCAGGAAACTCAGGCCGAGCCAATAAATGAAGGTGTGGTCGCAGAGCAGCAGCCTGAGGAGGCAGCAGCGTCCTCACAAAAGAAACGCGGTCGTAAACGTCGTGATCAGAAGAATGATGAGCCGGAAGCTGCCGAAACTGTTAATGCAGAAGTGCTGTCGGAAGATGTTGTCACTGTTGCAACCGAAATTCCTTCCCAGGTACGGGAAGTTCAAGAAAATGAAGAGCCTGTGGCATTGTTGCCGGTGGATTCAGATCCTGTTCCCGATTCGGCTCCAGAGGGTGTGATGCCAGTCATTGATTCGGCCGTTACGCCGGACGAGAATCGAGCAGCTGACGTGAAGGATCAGGTGGAACAGCCTGTCAACCGTGATTTCCGTCAGAAGAAGGATGGTGATTTCGGTTCGTTCTTCCCGCGTAGTCACGGAAAGCAGTTTGTTCCCCGCGGTCAGCGCGATCGTGAAGCTCAGTCGCAGCAGAATCAATCGCAGAAGGTTGATCAGCAAAAGTATGCCGAAGAGCGTCAGCAACCGCTGATGATGCAGCCTCAGTCGATTACGTTGACTGAACCCGGACGAACAACTCAGCAAACAGCTTTACCGGGTCAGGGTAAGAAGAATAAAAAGAACCGTAATAATAACCAGCATCAGAAGGCTCCGGCGTTTATTTTCGATGATCTTATCGAGGCGCAGGGTGTTCTTGAGATCATGCCTGAGGGTTATGGATTCCTTCGTTCAAGCGATTATAATTATCTGGGTTCTCCTGATGATATATATGTGACTCAGCCGCAGATCAAGCAGTGGGGTCTCAAGACGGGCGATGTCGTTGAGTGTACGATATGTCCTCCACGCGAAGGTGATAAGTATTTCCCGATGAACAATGTGATAAATGTGAATGGCCGTAGTCCGGAGTTCATCCGTGACAGGATTCCGTTCGAGCATCTCACTCCGTTGTTCCCAGATGAAAAATTTGACCTGTGCAGTGGTAAAAGCTGTAATTTATCGACACGTGTGGTTGATATGTTCTCACCGATCGGCAAAGGTCAGCGTGGATTGATAGTAGCTCCTCCTAAAACTGGTAAGACGTTGTTGCTTAAGGATATTGCGAATGCAATTTCGGAGAATCATCCTGAAACGTACATCATGATCCTGCTGATCGACGAGCGTCCGGAGGAGGTGACTGACATGATGAGGAGTGTCAATGCCGAGGTTATTGCATCGACTTTCGACGAACCAGCCGAGCGTCATGTTAAGATTTCAGGAATCGTTCTTGAGAAAGCGAAAAG
>CAZHHF010000089.1:0-8010 GCA_964531905.1 uncultured Bacteroides sp. | reverse complement strand
GCAATAATTGAAAAATTCACGATTCCGATGGCCGGAATATACCCCCGGCGTTTGACCGAAGTTATACACATGATTCCAACCACAGCCATTACACCGCATGATGCACCTATCAGAATTGCTCCGGCATCGGCAACAGAGCGGAATGTGAAAGCTCCGATAACGGCTCCGGCTATGTAGGTCAGATAGATGACATAGGAAATGCGTGAATTTAATCGGCCTATAATTGATCCGGTTGCTGCAAGAACAGCGATATTGAAAAATAGGTGAACAAAGTCTATATGGATGAACATGTAAGTAAGAACCGACCACGGTTTTTCAGCTATATCATCCGATGTGTTTACGGCGAATGTATTGAGTAATGGATCGATACTGTTACTGATTGCGGCTAATCTGATGCACACGAACACGATTACGCTGATCGCTGCCAGTGTTATCGACGGCGATCTGAGAGCATGCATCATTAAATATTTACGCTTGGGATCAGTAGAAGTTACCATAAATAATACCCTTCTTCTTCCAGTAAAGAATCATCAGCAGTCCGAATAACATTCCTCCGAGGTGAGCGAAATGAGCAACGTTATCACCTGCATTCTGGCTGAGTCCTTGAACGAGTTCAATAACGCCGTAACCGATAACGAACCATTTGGCTTTGATCGGTATAGGAATAAACATCAGATAAATGGCACGATTGGGAAATATCATACCGAAAGCAAGCAACACACCGTATGTCGCTCCCGATGCACCTACCGTTGCACCGTTATATAGCGCGTTAAGGTGTCCTAAATTAGGATCAGTGTAGTTCATTCCCTGGGATAAAATCTCAGCTCCCTGCGTTTTTATGATTTCAAGTACGTCGGGCGAAAGCAGCCCAAGATATTTGTTGATCATTATGGCGTAGACACCTTCTTGAAAAATAGCTGCCCCTATACCACACGAAATGAAGTAGAAGAGGAAACGTTTACTCCCGAGTACACGCTCAAGTGTGATACCGAACATGAACAGAGCGAACATGTTGAAAAACAAGTGAGTGAAGTTCGCATGGATAAACATGTATGTGACGAGCTGGAAGGGATAAAAGAGGGGAGAGTTGAAATAGTGGATGGCTCCGATACTCTCTATATCAAGACCTATTTTACGCGATAACACACTCAGTGCGACCCATACAATGAAATTGATTATTATCAGGTTCTTAGTTACCGGTGGAATAGATGAAAAGAATGAACGTGACAGCATTTTTTTGATAGATTTTAGCTACTTTGTTTTACGTTACAAAAGTACAAAAAAAAGATGTTTTACAGCAGATATCTCATCTTATTGCACTATAAAACATGATTTTTTTAATTTTTTTAGTAAAAATGGCTGATAATAAAAAAAAACGGTTTATATTTGCGATATAATACCATAATAATATAATTTTTAAGTAATTATGAACAAGACAGAACTTATTAATGCTATTGCTGAGAACGGCCAGTTGTCAAAAGTAGAAGCAAAACGCGCTCTTGATGCAACAATCGAGGCTATTGCTGATGCCCTTGCTAAAGAGGAAAAAGTAACTCTCGTAGGATTCGGAACTTTCTCAGTTGCCAAGAAGGAAGCTCGCACCGGTATCAATCCACGTACAAAAGAGCCTATTACTATTGAAGCACGTAAATCAGTAAAATTCAAACCCGGTAGCGAACTTGCCGATAAGGTTAAATAATTTTTGCCTCTGTTCTTAATTAAAACGCTAAACAGGCATTCCATTTTGGAGTGTCTGTTTTTTATTGTATTTAGATGTTTTAACTTTTTTCATTAAAAAACACGCTGAACCACATTCTTCTCTGATAATTAATTATTATCTTTGCACCTTGAAAAAAATAGGCCAAAAGCCGATTTAATGAAAATATTTAAGTATTTACAATATACACCTACTTATGAACGTATCATTAGAAAAGCTCAACGACGTAGAAGGTAAAATCACAGTCAAGGTTGAGGAGCAGGATTACGCTGCCGAACTCACTAAAAAATTAAAAGAAATCGGCCGTACACACGATTTCCCCGGTTTCCGTAAAGGTCATGTTCCCTACGCTCAGCTCGTGCGTCGTTTCGGACGTGATGTCAAAAGCGATATCATCAACAACGAAGTTTACAAAGCCGTCATCAACTATATCGAAGAAAACAAGCTTCATATTTTAGGAGAGCCTCTTCCCGTTGAAGTTAAAGAAATCTCGATGGAAGAGAAAGACTATACTTTCGAATATGAAGTTGGTTTAGCACCAGAAATCAATGTTGACCTCGCAGGAGAAAACCTTCCCTACTATGAAATCTCGGTTTCCGACCAGATGGTTGCCGATCAGGACACTGCGCTCCGCGAACGTTTCGGCGCTCAGGTTCCGGGTGAGGAAGTTGATGAAAAAGCACTCGTTAAAGGTGCAATCATGGAACTTAATCCCGATGGTACAGTAAAAGAAACCGAAGATGCAATCCAGGTTATCAGCGGAATCGTGGCTCCCATGTACTTTACCGATAAGGAAGAAGCTGCCAAATTCGCCGGCCGTAAAGTTGGTGACAAAGTAGTTTTCAATCCGTTCAAAACCTGCAACGGAAACGTTAACGAACTCGCTTCAATGCTTCAGATCGATAAAGCACGTGCCGAAGGTCTTACTGCCGACTTCGAACTCGCTATTTCAGAAATTATCGTAGTTCGTCCTGCAGAACACAATGAAGAATTCTACACCAATGTATTCGGAAAAGATAAAGTTGCCGACGAAGAGCAGTATAACACTCAGCTTCGCGCTATGATTGCACAGCAGCTCGCTCCTAACAGCGATGAACTCTTCCGCTACCAGGCGCAGAAACAGCTCGTTGAAAAATTCGGAAACTTCACTCTTCCCGCAGAATTCCTGAAAAAATGGCTTGTTGTCCGCAATGAGGAACTTACTGCCGAGAATATCGAGGAAGAATACAACAAGCTTGTTCCGATGTTCAAATGGGAACTCATTAAAGGCAAACTTGCTGAAAATCTCGAAATCAAAGTTGAAGAAGCCGAACTTCTCAATTATGCCAAGATGCTGGCATATCGTCAGTTCGCTCAGTATGGCATGACCAATCTTACTGAGGATATCTTCGAAGACTACGCAAAACGCATTCTCGCAAAACGCGAAACTCGTTCACAGATCGCCGAACAGGTATTTGATATCAAGCTTTTCAATGCTATCAAAGGAAAAGCCAATGTTGATACCAAAACTGTTACCCTCGATGAATTTAAGAAAGTTGCTGAAGAAGCACAGAAATAATATTTCTAACAGATATTATAAAATGCCCGTGGAAACTTCCGCGGGCATTTTTTATAGATCTTATAGGCCTATATATCGGCCGGTATAACTGTCAGGTGAGGCGGTAATCTGTTCGGGCGTTCCCGAAGCGACGATAAATCCACCCTTCTCACCACCTTCGGGGCCTATGTCTATCACGTGATCGGCCGTACGGATATTATTGATGTTATGCTCTATTATTACAACGGTATGACCGAGTGCAATTAATCGGTTGAACGAATCCATCAGTGTGGATATGTCATGAAGATGTAGCCCTGTCGTCGGCTCATCGAAAATAAACATAGTCGGTTTTGGTTTTTCCGATGACAGGAAGTAGGCGAGTTTCACACGCTGATTTTCACCTCCCGACAGCGTTGACGACGATTGACCCAGTTTTATATATCCGAGACCAACGTCCTTCAAAGGCTGAAGACGTTTCACAATCTTGCGTTCCGATGTACCGTTGGCTTCAGCAAAGAAATCGATAGCCTGATTGACTGTCATGTCAAGAATATCGCTGATATTTTTCCCACGGTATTCAATTTCGAGAACATCACGCTTGAACCGTTTTCCGCCACACGCTTCACACGGAATTGTTATGTCGGCCATAAACTGCATTTCAACAGTTATATATCCGTCACCTTTACACTCCTCGCAGCGTCCTCCTTCTGTATTGAACGAGAAATAAGCAGGAGTGAATCCCATCTGTTTTGCCGATTGCTGTTCTGCGAAAAGCGCTCTGATCTCATCGTATGCCTTGAGATAAGTAGCAGGGTTACTTCGTGATGATTTTCCGATCGGATTCTGGTCGACAAACTCAACGGCCGATATTCTTGACAGATCACCTGATAACTTTTTAAATGCCCCCGGAGCATCACCCGCTTCACCGAGATGTCTGAGAAGGGCTTTATAAAGAATATCACGCACAAGCGTTGACTTACCCGATCCGCTGACCCCGGTCACGATTGTCATTACGCCGAGCGGAAATTTTACATCGATCTCTTTCAGATTGTTCTCTCGCGCGCCAACCACTTCGATGTAGCTGTTCCACTTACGTCGGTGTGCAGGAACTGGGATCTGCAATTCACCTGAAAGATATTTTCCCGTATAACTGCGATCAGCTTTTACAATACCATCTGCATCACCCTGATAGACTATTTCTCCACCGTGACGGCCGGCATCAGGACCTACATCGATGATATAATCGGCCGAACGCATTATTTCTTCATCATGCTCAACAACAACAACGGTATTACCTGCATCGCGTAATTTTTTTAGAACCGATACAAGTCGTTCAGTATCGCGAGGATGTAATCCAATACTCGGCTCGTCAAGAATGTATATCGACCCCACAAGGCTGCTCCCGAGCGAAGTCGCCAGATTTATGCGCTGGCTTTCGCCCCCTGATAACGATGACGAAAGTCGGTCGAGTGTGAGATAGCCCAGACCCACATCTATGAGAAAACCAAGACGTGAATTTATTTCGGTAAGCAATCTTCGCGCTATCATAGTTTCACGTTCATCAAGATTAAGCGATGAGAACCAGTCCGCAAGCTTGTTTACCGGCATTTTCACAAGGTCGGTAATCGTTTTTCCGGCAATCTTGACATATTCAGCTTCACGGCGCAAACGATTGCCGTGACAGTCAGGACACAATGTTTTACCTCGGTATCTTGCTTGCATCACCCTATACTGCACTTTATGCAGATTACTTTCCACCATCTTGAAAAAACCGTCGATACCCGGGAAATCTCCGCGGCCGTGCCATAGGATATCTTTCTGCTCAGGCGACAGGTCAATGTAAGGTTTATGAATAGGGAAACCGATTCTTGATGAATTTTCTATCAGCGCTTGTTTCCATTCGCTCATCTTTTCGCCACGCCAGCATGCCACTGCATCATCATAGACCGATAATGCCGGATTCGGAATGACGAGATTCTCATCGATACCTATTGTTTTACCGAACCCCTCGCAAGTAGGACACGCTCCGTATGGATTGTTAAAGTTGAACAGAAGATCGTTTGGCTCCATGAATTTTATACCGTCGGCCTCAAAGCGGCGTGAAAACGAGTGTGTCTCAACCTTTCCATTCTCACTCCACACAAGGAGATCCATACTGTCGCCTCCTTCAAAGAACGCGGTTTCAACCGATTCTCTCAGACGGCTCATTTCGTCATTGTCGGAACTGAGCGACATACGGTCGATCAGCAATCGGTAGCCGGCTTCATTATCCGTAAGCGAATCGCGGTGTTCGATCTCTTCGATAGAGACAAAAGCCGAATCCTTATCCACAAGGCGCGAATATCCTTCCTTTAAGTATATATCGAGCTGAGTGGATAAATGCCGTCCTTCAGGCAGAATGATAGGGGAAACGATTGCCATACGGCTCCCCTCGGGGTAGGAGACTGCCGTTTTTATAACATCTTCTATCGTGTGGCGCTTAACTTCACTCCCGCTTATCGGTGATATTGTATGCCCGACACGGCTGAAGAGCAGACGCATATAATCATATATCTCCGTTGAAGTTCCTACCGTACTTCGGGGATTTCGCGAATTAACTTTCTGTTCGATTGCTATTGCAGGTGGCAGACCCTTGATGAAATCGACCTCGGGTTTCGACATTCTGCCTAAGAACTGACGGGCGTAGGATGAAAGACTCTCAACATAGCGGCGTTGACCCTCGGCATACACTGTGTCAAATGCAAGCGAAGATTTCCCTGATCCCGACAGACCGGTTATGACAATAAATTTATTTCGGGGCAGTTCAACATCCACATTTTTTAGATTGTTGACTCTCGCCCCCTTTATTATAATTGAATCGTTGGCCATTTTCTGAATTTTGCGTAAACATACAAAGATACGAAAAAATATTGTGATGTGCAACTATGCCGGTGATTAACATTTTTTGTGTATATCAAGCAAACTTGTCAAGTCTATCATGTGTTTTATAATCAAAAGAAAGAAAAAAATAATAACCGAAATAAAAGTATAAAGATATGAACGAGTTTAATGAAATGATCAATCAGTCGAAACCTACATTGGTCGACTTTTTCGCAACATGGTGTGGTCCATGCAAAATGCAATCTCCTATTCTTGATCAGGTAAAAGCCGAAGTAGGCGACAAAGCCAATGTTATAAAGGTGGATGTCGACCGCGCTCAGGAACTTGCCGCAAAATATAACGTACGCTCAGTTCCTACTCTTATTCTCTTCAAGAACGGTGAACCGGTATGGCGAGCTTCAGGTGTTCATCAGGCCGAATTGCTTAAGACTAAGATCGAAGAGCATATTCCCACCAAGAGCGACGAAGAGTATAATAAATGATAATGACACTACTCCCTCATAACGACATGTTTTTGTAAAGTTGACAACATAGATGTGATAAATTTTATATATGATAATGATAACTTCCTTTAGTATAACGTGTTATACAAATAGGACTTGTGATTAGACGTGGAAGATGGGAAGATGGCGGAACCGGAAATTAAAAGCCGGTTCAGCCATCTTTTGTATTCTATATACTTAGTTTAGATTTTTTGTATGTATAGAGGGAGGGCAGATTCAAAAAAAATTCGTAAGTTTGAAAAAAATTTCACAACCAGTCTTATATCATAATTGATGGTACCATTTGTTCACTTGCATGTCCACACTCAGTATTCCTTGCTTGACGGGCAGGCTTCCATTCCGGCTCTTGTCGATAAGGCAATGGCCGACGGAATGCCGGGTATTGCCGTGACCGATCATGGAAACATGTTCGGTATCAAGGAATTCTATAACTATGTGGAAAAAAAGAACGGTAAAATTAAAGGAGCCATCAAGGATGAGAAGAAAAAACTTGAGGCTGCCCGCGCGTCAGGTGATGAAACTTCTGTCGCTGCGTCCGAGCAGGAAATCGCTGCGCTTGAAAAGAAAATTTTCAAACCTATTTTCGGATGTGAGATGTATGTGGCCAATGATCGCCTCACCGCGCATACCGATAAACGCGATACCGGTCGTCACCTCATTGTACTTGCAAAGAATAAAACCGGGTATAAGAATCTTATAAAGATTGTCTCCCGGGCATGGACCGATGGTTTCTATGGCCATCCGCGAACCGACCGATATGAACTTGAGGCTCATTCCGAGGGTCTTATCGTCTGTTCAGCATGTCTTGGTGGCGAAATACCCCGCTTCATAATTCATGGAGAGATTGACGAAGCCGAAAAGCGGATTCAATGGTATAAAAGTGTGTTCGGTGAAGACTATTATATTGAACTTCAGCGCCATAAAGCCACCGTTAGCCGTGCTAATCATGAAACCTATACCATTCAGGAACAGGTCAATCCGGTATTGATAGAACTTGCGCGCAAAAATGGAGTAAAACTCATTTGCAGTAACGATGTCCATTTCGTAAACGAAAGCGATTCTGAGGCCCACGATCGTCTTATATGTGTATCGACCAATAGATATGTGGCCGATCCTGATCGTATGCTTTATACAAAGCAGGAGTGGATGAAGACCACCGAGGAGATGAACGAACTCTTTTCCGACATCCCCGAAGCTCTTTCAAATACTCTTGAGATTCTTGCCAAAGTAGAGCCATACTCCATTGACCATGAACCCATCATGCCTAACTTCGAGATTCCTGCTGACTTCGGAACCGAGGAAGAATATCGCTCCCGACTCACTGAAAAAGATATTTTCGATGAGTTCACGCGCGATGAGAATGGCAACGTGGT
>CAZHHF010000088.1:0-8032 GCA_964531905.1 uncultured Bacteroides sp. | reverse complement strand
ATGGGTATTGACTGGGCTTACGGTTTCGATAAAGTATTCGGCGAGAAAGGCGGAAGCCACTTCCACTTCATCCTCGGCCAGGAATTCTAAGCGAAAGAACGATAAATCAGCATGATTTAAACTTTTTCGGCTATAAAACGTCATAATAGTTACAACAACCCATAAAAACTTGTAACATGAAAAAAACAGCAATAACCTTACTGATGATTATCGCAGGCTTCAGTGCAGCGTTCGCTCAGAAGTTCGCACTCGTCGACATGGAATATATAATGAAGAACATTCCCGCGTACGAAACCTCGAACGAACAGCTCAATCAGCTCTCGCAGCGCTGGCAGCGCGAAGTGGAAAACATCTCAAAACAGGCCGAGACACTCTACAAAAACTATCAGGCCGAACGAGTATTCCTGACTGACGAACAAAAGCAGAAGAAAGAAGCTGAGGTAGTTGCAAAAGAGAAAGAAGCTACTGAACTCCGCTATAAATATTTCGGACCTGAAGGCGAACTTTACAAAAAGCGTCAGACACTGATGAAACCGATCCAGGACGACATCTACAACGCCATCAAGAAAGTTGCTGAGGAACGCGGCTATCAGGCGATCTTCGACCGGGCATCGGCAACTGACATCATCTATGCTTCCCCCCGTATCGATGTATCCAATGAGGTCTTGTCCAAATTAGGATATTCCAATTAATTTAGTTAACTTTGCATTTATTATTAACACTTTGAATATTAATTACAAAAAATAGAAACTAACGATGTTTAAGAAAATTCTTCTCGCAATCCTTATTGCGTTACCAATGTCTGTGGTAGCTCAGACTGTAAAAATCGGAGTAATTGACCTGCAGACACTCATTCAGGAATCGCCCGAAACAGCCGAAGTACAGAAACAGCTTCAGGATGCTCAGGCAAAATACCAGGGAGATCTCCAGAAACTTCACGATGAGTTCCAGAAAGCTTATGATGAGTACTCTAAGCTCAAAAGCGATGCTTCTACTCCTGCAGCAATTCTCGAACGCCACGAAAAAACACTCGGCGAAATGCAGCAGAGAATCCAGCAGAATACTCAGACCTACGATCAGGATCTCCAGCAGCAGCAGTATCAGCTAATGTCACCTATTATCGACAAAGTTCAGAAGGCAGCCCAGACTGTAGGACAGGAACAGGGACTCACTATCATCATCCCCACTGAAGCAGCTATCTACATGAGTGCTGATGTTGTCGATGTAAATCCTCTCGTTAAAACTAAGCTCGGTATAAAATAATAAAACCGACTAAACGATTACAGAAAGGTCGTCACAGGAATAAACCGGGACGACCTTTTTTATAAGCGACTCACATTCTAAAAATCAATCACGATCATGAAACGTTTCATACTATCAATTCTTATCGCTCTGCCGATACTTGTATCAGCCCAGTCAGCCCGATTCGCTGTTGTTGATGAAAAAGCCGTTCTCGAATCTATGCCCGATTATATCTTCGTTGAACGACAACTTTTCAAGACTTCACAGAAGTATCATGCCGAGTATGACAAGATGAGTGCTGAAATCGATAAAAAATTTGAGGACTTCCAGATTCTCAACGAGCAGAATGCCGCACCTCAAGCAATCCGCGAACGCAGAATCCAAGAGATACAGAACTTGCAGAAACGCGCCCAGCAGTTCCTTGAAACTGCCGAAGAAGACCTCGTCCGCCAGCAGCGCGAACTTATCGACCCTATAAAGCAGCGTCTGAAGAACTGCATCAAGGAGATCGGCACAGAACAGGGATTCACATTCATTTTCCCTGCCGACTCACCACTCTTCACCGGAATTGAGGTTGAAGACCTGACAGATCAAGTCAAAGAAAAAATAAACGCTGCCAACTGATATCCATCAGAAAACAGCGTCAATACTAATGAGACTGCGTCATAATTTATCCTTATGGCGCAGTCTCATCGTTATATCAATATTAGATAGTCTCACTCTATTTTCGCCCGAAATCGGCCGGAATCTCACCCCACCGGTCGGTATCCCATTTCAGGATCGGATTCGCAGGAGAGTGAGTCTGTATCCATTTATCAGCTCGCTCGAGCATATTGAAAATCACACCATTAGCTGCTGTTGGAGCGAGTTTCGATGCATGTCTTCGCTTTCTGATCCAACTTAGAGCCGTAACACTATCGGAATAAATAGGCGTCGCGTGATCTCCTTGCTTATCAAGAAGAGCGAGAACATGTATGAGGGCAAGATACTCAGCAATATTATTGGTTCCATCGGGTACCGGACCGAAATGAAACACCTCGCTACCGTCGGCAACCCGCACACCACGATACTCCATCATACCGGGATTTCCTCCACACGCACCGTCCACAGCAATAGCATCAAGACGAATTTCAGGAAACGCAGCATAATTGACAATCCTGCTTGAGTGCGATGCTATCGACTTGATAACTCCGATATGATCGCGCGGATTGCCGCGGAAAGCTTCAGTAGCTGCATCCTGTGAATCGAAACTTTTGTATTTGGCACCCGGGAAATTCTTTACCTGGAGTTCACATTCTTCCCATGAATCGTATATTCCGGGCGAGTGACCTTCCCACACAACATAAAACTTTCTTCGACGCGACGACATGACGATCAAGATAATTGCAAAAACAGGTTTATATCAACATGATGCATTCCTACAGCCTTAGCGACCCGCGCATTAACCACCTTTCCCATAAAAGTATATGCCGCACCTTGAAGCCCGGTCGACAGGCGAAGCGCATTCGTTAGCCCCTCAAGCGTAACAACATCATCGAGCAACGTGATAAACGTATTGCTCAAAGCCATTGCGGCCGTACGGGGGACAGCGCTACCGGCATGGATATAACATTTACGCTGATGCTCCGGAATTGCGATCTCACTTCCTGTAGACGCGAGATTCACAGTTGGCATCGAAGGGAATGACGCTCCCTCTCCACTACTTATATCGAACACTACAACGCCCTTCTTCATTGAATTTACAGCCTCATTATCAAATACAGGCTGCGGCACCGTATCGGTCATTACAATAACATCGGCCGATGCAAGTGCTTTATTTACGACACCCGCGTGAAGCGCCGAACCAATAATCTGAGGTCCAAGCTCACGCACTGCCGATCGTAGACTGTAGACATCATTATCAAACATTCTCACGATTGCACCCAATCCTGTGGCCGACCGCGCCGCTGCAACAGCAGCTATACCCGATCCTATTATCATAACCTCACACGGCACGATCCCGGCAACTCCGCCAAGCAAGATTCCTTTTCCGTGCATTGAATCGGCCAGCAACGACGATGCCATAGCCATCGATGCTCTTCCGGCGATCTCAGCAAGAATATCGGCAAATGGAAAATTACCGTGCGAATCACCTATGAGATCTATCGCGATAGCTATTATGCTACGGTTAAGAAGTTCCTTTATGATTTCTTTACGCTGACACTCAAGATGAAGCAATGTCAGAAGCATGGCTCCCCGACGCAGCTTACGGATATCGCATACTTCAAGCGGAGCAAGATGGATCACTATGTCGCAAAGCAATGTTTCCTCACGACTCACTATTTTTGCACCACGTCGCGTATAGGATGCATCAGGGTAATGAATCGTCTCGGCGGCATTACTTTCCATCTTTATGGTGAACCCGCGTTCAACAAGCATTTCCACCCCCTCGGGAGTAAGCGGAAATCTCCTCTCCGACCTACATTCACATTTAGGAAGTCCTATTGAGAATATCCGTTGGCGGCGCCCTACCTCACACGGCTGCGGAGCAGTTGCGCCCATCGAATCACTGCTGTTCATATTTCAATACTTTTTGTTTATAATCTTCTGAAAGAAAAATGCTGACAAACCTACGAACCGTCGAATCTATTTCACGATCATTCTCCAATAGCGTAGAATCAAACCGATGTGCGGCCTTACCATACCACGGCTCACGATCATTCTGTTTCTCAATGATAAACTCAAGCAACTGCTCATCGTTGAGCGATGCTATAAGCGGACGTTTATACCGTCCCTGGATCAAACGTGAGTGCAGTCGTTCGGTTGAAGCTTCCAGAAGTATGGTAGTACCCTTACTGTTCATTAGCTCCATATTGCTGCCGAAACAAGGAGTACCTCCGCCACAAGCTACTACCAGATCCGACTCCCCTGCAAGCTCCATGAGCGATTCACGCTCTACCTCACGAAAAGCAGCCTCTCCGTAACATTCAAAGAAACGTTTGATACTCATCTTGACTTTCAGGGCGATATATTCATCCAGGTCTACAGTTCTAATACCTGTCATACGCGACAAGGCTCGGGAAAGAGTCGTCTTTCCCGAACCCATGAATCCTATAAGGAATATTGGCTTCAATTAATGCTGCACTACGCTTTTATTTCTTTGAATCAGACTGATTTTTCAGCAGATCGCGAATTTCAGTAAGCAATGTTTCTTCAGCCGATGGAGCCGGAGGAGCAGCAGGCGCCTCTTCGGTCTTCTTCTTAAACTTCATCATAACGCGGATAGCGATAAAGATACTGAAGGCAATGATCACAAAATCCACGATATTCTGGATAAACATACCGTAGTTAAATGTAACAGCTTCGCGAACAACCTCTCCGGCCTCATTTAGTTCTGCGGCACGAAGTGTTGATTTTAGATCTGTAAAATTAACGCTTCCGGTTGACAGACTGACAACAGGCATGATGATATCATTCACAAGCGATGATACGATTTTTCCAAACGCACCGCCAATGATAACACCGACAGCCATGTCAATCACATTGCCTTTCATGGCAAATTCTTTAAAATCATTGAGAAACTTTCCCATAATTTCCGATTAGTTGAAACTTTTAAATTGATATGTTTGAGACAAAAATAATATTTTTTTATGATATAACACCTATGTGCTATAAAATGTTTAGCAGGGACATCCCCACATCGGGACGCCCCTGCTAATTATCTTGCTAAATATGTTTAATATTTTATTCGGCGGGATCGAGAGTGACAATTCGGTAGTTGTTCTGCTCTAAAAGCTGCTTCATGAAATTTTGAATATCATCGGGAGTTATCGACTGAATAACTTCGGCTGCTCCGTTGAACGTATCTACAGGATTCAGCTGATATGAAGTCATCGCACCGAGCCATGATCCGTTCTTCTCACGATTGGCATTTACATTCTTGACCAGATACTCTACCTGTTTTGAAACCTCCTCGGGTTTCACATTTGTTGTCATGTTGCGCATCTCCGATGCGATGTATTCCAGAACCTCTTTCTTCATTTCGGGCTTCATCGGGAACGAAGAGCTTACCGACGCCTGGTTACCAATACGCGAAATTGTAGCACTGGCTCCGATAGAGTAAACAGCGCCCATCTCTTCACGAACCTTTTCAAGCAGACGGTTCCCCAGGATCTCACCGGCAATAAAGCTAACATAATTGCTTTTGGGAGTAAAAGGCAGTTCACCGAACTGGCTCAGGAAAACCCAGGTTTGAGGATTCTCCATCTTGGTAGTGAAATGATCTTCGGTCACACCGGGTTTCATGTGCAGATCAGGATTAAGGTTGTATCCTGAGATTGATTTAGACTTATCAACCGGCAGAGTAGCGATGTATTGTTCAACAAGCGGACGGAAAGTGTCAAGATCGATGGTTCCTACAAAGAAGAAAGTGTAATCCGATGCATTTGCAAGCATCTGACGGGTGATATCAAGAATCTCTTCGCGATCGGCAGCATCGACGGTTTCCACCGTCATTGCGTGGCGACGGGGCGATTTGAAAGTTGATTGTAGCAGATCACGTGTAAAAATAAACTTAGGATCTGATTCCTGATTATGAAGCGCTGATTTAAGCGAATGACAGAACGCGTCATACTCTCCCTGGGTAAGCGACGGAGCGGTAAACGACATATAAATAAGTTCCATCACTGTGGGCAGATCGCGCGGAGTAGAATTTCCCGATACAGAGCGATCATACGAGTTGAAATTGAGACTTACTCCTACCTGTTTACCTGCCAGATATTTGGAAAGTTCATTGGAAGTGAAGTTACCGAGACCTCCCTGGCCGATAGCCTGAGGCAGAAGCATGATCGAAGCTGCTTTAGAATCAGGAATTACCGAAAGTCCGCCGGTCGCAACTGCACGGAAAACGATCTCTTCCTTCTTGAAATCGGTAGGCTTGATAACTACTTTCACTCCGTTGGAAAGAGTCCACTCGGTAGCATCCCAACGATCGTTATGGGCCTCAGCTACGATCTTACCGGGAGCAGGCAGATTCGGGATAAGAGGCTCAGACTTCACATTATCTACATAAGGAGCGATGTTCTCAGCTTCTACTTTGGCAAACACTGATGCGATCTCCTGTTCGGTGGGAACTTTAAAGGATTCGTTATCGGGAGCCAGAACCAACATAACGCGATTATCATCATGAACGAGAGTTCCGAGAAGTTTGTTAAGATCGTCAACCGTAACCTCGTTAATGATATTCTTCATCATCTCGTACTCATATTCAATCGGAGGAATGGGACTACCCTCGAGGAAATTTTCAATATACTGGTTAACGAATGTACCCGTCTGACGTTTGTCGCGGTTATTATACATTGTCTCTATTGATGACAGATAATTGCTTTTCATACGGTCATATTCTGTGGAAGTGAATCCACCGCGAACCGCACGCAGAAGTTCACGATAAGAAGCTTCAAGACCGGGAAGCAGATCATTGCCTTTAGCTATCGTAGCGAGAGAAAAAGCATTCTTTGTTTTTGCCAAAATGAAGTTACCATAGCTTATTCCTGCCTGAGCGAATGGAGTTTCGGGATCGCTCATCATGTCACCGATGCGGTTATTCAGCATCGCCCTGATCATGTATATGCTGTAGCCACGTTTGACTGCTTCAACTGTATTTTTTTCAGAGTCGGGAAGCGCATCTGTCTTGTACATCAGCTGTGCGAGACACATATTCTGCTCCTTATCTTTACCGATAGCATAAATAGTACCCTTGTTATCCGATACCGGGAAATAGGTTCTCGGCTTTGGATCGGCGGGCATCTCTATAGAGGAGAACATCTCTTTAATCTTACCCTCGATATAGTCTACATCGATATCACCTACAACAATCACGCCCTGCTGATCGGGACGATACCATGTCTCGTAATAGTCACGGAGTGCCTGAGGATCAAAATTATCCACAACATCCATTATTCCTATTGGCAAACGGTAGCCATAACGCTCGTTCGGATAGATTATAGGGAGAATTTTCTCAAAAATTCTCTGCTGACCAACCATTGACTGACGCCACTCTTCATGGATAACGCCACGCTCCTTATCGATTTCTTCAGGATCAAGGAGAAGATCGTTTGCCCAGTCATGAAGAATGAGCAGACAGCTATCCTGAACCGATTTTGACGCAACCGGCACATTTGCGATATTATATACTGTGCGGTCAACGGCTGTATAGGCATTCAGATTCTGACCAAATTTGACTCCGATACTTTCAAGCCAGTCGATAAGTGAATTACCTGGGAAATTAGTGGTTCCATTGAAACACATGTGTTCCAGAAAGTGAGCAAGACCTCGTTGATTATCTTCCTCAAGAACCGATCCCACTTTTTGAGCAATGTAGAAATCAGCTTGTCCTTTAGGCTCTTCATTGTGACGGATATAATACGTTAGTCCATTAGGAAGTGTACCTATACGCACATCCTTGTCGACAGGTATTCTCTCAAGAGCCTGCACACGCATAAACGATGCGGATAGCACAACGGCTATCAGCATTAGCGCATGAGTAACAAATTTTCTCATGATGTTTTTATTGGTATTTATTTGTAAATGTGATATTTTATATTCGTATTTGGACGCAAAAATAGCAAAAAAGTTTTATCACCTTATGTTATTTTTATTTAAAATAAAATCATTCTACTGACCGATATGTATATAAAAAAGAATGAGTAAAAGAAATAAAACGAATTTTATTTACATTTACTCATTCTCCTCTCTCCTTAGCGGTGCGGACGGGACTCGAACCCGCGACCCCCTGCGTGACAGGCAGGTATTC